>JBJLER010000050.1:0-76648 GCA_045565735.1 Pseudohongiellaceae bacterium | reverse complement strand
ACAAGGTAATACCATCTGGGGATTCGTCGAAGTTATCGCCATAGAGATAGTTCCTTAATGTTTCCTGATTATCAAACTTCATTACACCTAATCCTTTACCAGCGCGGTTGTGTTTTGTAATGAGTGGAAATCCAACTTGCTCAGCACCTGCGAGTAGTTGATCTTTTTCTATTGCACAAAAAGTTTTCGGTGTTTGTATACCGAGCTTTTCCAATTCCTGGTACTGACGCATCTTACTAATCTCAAGATCCAGCGCTTTTGGCCCGTTTACAACGGTTCTGCCATGTCGCTCTAACCAGGAAAGAATTCCTGCAACCAACTCTGGTGTATAACGGTGACCACGCGTGTGGGAAGAAGCGCTCATGCGATTCCAGTACACAGCATCCGGTGGAGTGCTGGACATATCGAGGCTCATCTCTGGCACGTACCAGATCTGGTATTCGTTCTCGAGTTTTTGTAGGGCGGTTTCGAACGGTTCAATCCATTCATTGTTCTCATGGATGATAATGATCATAGGAAATATGGTTGCTTCAGCTGAATCTATCCAGCTGCTCTTGGTCTCTTAGGGGACGGGTATCCTAGCAGGTTTTTTGTCAGGTTTTCTAAAAAAATCTGCTTAAAAGAACAATAGGAATAGGGCCTAATGAGATGGTGTGGCGCAGACATTGAATTACGTGAGGCTAGTAGTAAACAATGCTATAGGGCACCATTACGCTTGGTACCAATCTAAAGCAATATAACTGGAGCTGTACATGGCTTATTCCACAATTCTTTACGAAGTAGAAGACAATGTTTTAACACTGACTTTGAATCGTCCAGACAAACTCAATGCATTTACTCGCGACATGATGCACGAGTTGATCAACGCCTTTGATAAAGCGGATGAAGACGATAATGTGCGCGCCATAATCGTAACTGGTGCGGGTCGAGGATTTTGTGCCGGTGCAGATTTATCAGTCGGCGCTGATACCTTTAATGCGGATGCCCGGGAAGACCGGGAAAGTGGATTGCAGCGCGATGGGGGAGGATTATTAACTCTTCGTATATTCGAATCCAAGAAACCTGTCATCGCGGCTATAAACGGTCCTGCGGTTGGGATTGGGGCTACCATGCTATTACCCATGGACATTCGGATTTGTTCAACAGATGCCAAAATTGGTTTTGTCTTTTCCCGTCGCGGCATTGTTCCTGAAGCCTGTTCCAGTTACTTCTTGCCTAAGATTGTTGGAATAAGCCAGGCTTTGGAATGGTGTATTAGTGGGCGCGTTTTCCCTGCTGGCGAAGCATTGACGGGTGGGTTGGTTCGAAGTGTTCACGACCCAGATGAATTAATTGGAGCTGCAAGAACCATCGCTGGCGAGATAGCCAATAAAACTTCTGCTGTATCTGTGGCATTGATTCGTCAGATGTTGTGGAAAATGTTAGGAGCAGATCATCCGATGGAAGCACATAAAATTGACTCACGAGGCATTTATTATTGCGGCAAGTCCGATGATGTAAAAGAAGGTGTAGAATCATTTCTTGAAAAACGTCCCGCAAAGTTCCCACTTAAAGTTAGTAAAGACATGCCAGAATTTTATCCCTGGTGGCAAGAGCGGGACTTCTTCTAGAAAATAGAATAAAAGCAAATGGTATGAACACTGTTATTGGGGATGTCTTAATAATTAGCGTTTCAACGTTTCTTATTCTACTAGCTGATGTTAATGATGATTAGTTGGTTAATTACATCTTGTATAAATGGATACATAGCAGCTTTAATTCTCGGAAAATTGGATATGCTTTCAATGAAAGATCAAGTGCTCTACTATTTGCTTGCTTGAAGAATTTTCACTCAGGAGAATCACTGTGAAATACCTAAAAATTGGGCTTAGTGTTGTTGCGGTTGCTCTTATCGTGGTTGCATTTCGCTTACCCATAACTACAACGCCTGGATTTTTCATTTTTGGTAATGCTAGTGCTGCTCCCACAAGCTGGTCTGATACGTCTTCTATTCTCGAAACCAAAGTAAGAGTACCGGGGGTTATTCCCAGAGTGGTAATTATCTGGTTTGTTGAAATCGATAACGATTTCTATGTTGTTGGAGAAAACGACAGTGGTTGGATTTCTATGTTGGGAAATGGCGGCCCAATACACATTCGTATTGAAGATTCAACTTATCCCTTGCAAGCGACTATCGTAAATTCGGGTATCGATGAGATTCTTCAGGCGTGGGAATTAAAATATATTGCAGACTATCCGGATTTTTTTAATACATCTGCTGCAGAAGAGTTTCTAGATGACTCGTCGGTTTACCGACTAATGAGAATGTAATGAGGAATCGCTTTAATTAGTAATCTCTACCGCAAGCTGGTCTTCTTCAACCACTTCGCCCTCTGCGATATGCACCACTGCAATTTCTCCGGCTACTGGCGCTTCGTATGCCACTTCCATCTTCATGACTTCAAGAATGAATAAGGTGTCACCAGCTTCTACCTTATCGCCAGGTTTTGTGAGAACTTTCCATACGGATCCACCGGTTTCTAATTCAATCTTCGTCATGACTCGACAATCCTCATTATTATGGCCGAATGGAGAAATTGGCCTTTCCAAGTAAAGCCGGCAAAAGTGGTTGAATCCGATCTACCCAACGACAAAGCTCTGGTCTTGTTTGTCGTGGATCGATTAAATCATGAACACCAAATGCTTCAGCTCGCGGAAATGGTGATTGCCGCGCAGCTAATTTTTCTTCTAATTCTTTACGTCGAGCAACAGGGTCTGGCGCAGCTGCTATTTCTCTTTGGAATGCAACTGCAACTCCACCTTCTACCGGTAAGGGCCCGCTTTCAGCCGATGGCCAGGCGAGCACATATCCTTCTGGACCATAGTGTGCTGCCTGTGCGACACCAAAAGATCGACGAATCATTACCGAAACCCAGGGGACGGTAGTCATTACAGCAGTTAGAACAGCAGCTGTTCCATGGCGAATTGTTGCTTCACGTTCAGCCTGACTGCCAATCATAAAACCTGGTTCATCAACTAAGCTGACTATTGGAATGCTGAAGGTTTCACAGAGTTCCATGAAGCGACGCGCCTTATGCGCACCGTCTGCAGTCATGGATCCGGCAAGGAATTTACAGTTGTTTGCCCAGACTCCTACTACCTGACCATTTAAGTAAGCAAGTCCGGTAATCTGAGAGCGACCATAACCAGCACCCATTTCGAAGAAACTATTTTCATCTACCACCGACCGAATAATGCGACGCATTTCAAATGACTGCCGACGATCTTTCGGCACAATATCGAGTAGGGCTTCATCGGTTCGATCTATCGGATCAGCACAATCGATCACTGGTGCTAGCTGTTCAATATTGTCTGGCATGTAAGATAGAAAGCATTTTATTTCTTCAAGACATGCTTCTTCATCATCTGCACCATTATCTACAGTACCGTTCTTGGTATGTACCTTCCAACCGCCAAGCTCTTCCTTGGTTTTCTGTTCACCCATGGCTCTTTCCACTACTGCGGGACCGGCGGTAAGAATCTGAGCTGTCGTTTTTGACATAACAGAAAAATGTGAGGCAACTAGTCGACCTGCAGGAAGACCGGCAACCGCACCTAGCGCCGCTGTTGCCACAGGAACCGTTGCCATCGCTTCAGCAACAGATCGAAAGCGTGCCGGAGCATTTACCGGTCCGGGCAAACTCTGGCCTTTGCCGCTAGTACCTCCGACGCTGCCACCAGATCCTTCATGAAGTCGCACCAAGGGTGATTTGTACTGAACGGCTAGTTCCTCGGCATAAACACTTTTGCGCAGACCGGCGGGAGAGGGTGAGCCACCTCGCATAGTAAAGTCCTCACCTCCCACAACGATTCTGCGCCCATTAACCTTGCCAAAACCAAGCACGAAGTTAGCCGGATCTAAGGAGGTCAGATCTCCGTTTTCATCATAGTTTCCTGCACCTGCGGTCGGACCGACTTCCTCGAAGCTATCTGCATCCACCAGTTTATCGATACGTTCTCGAATGGTGAGCTTGCCTTTGCCGCGGTGTTTGGCAATAGATTCCTCACCGCCTTGTTCGAGCGCTAATTCCCGGCGGTGGGCGATTTCATCTGTTTCAGTTTTCCAATTCAATTGTAATCTACACCCTCTCGACTAATGTTCAGTTACGAATACCTTCCAGATAAGTATCTCTAACTATACTTGCTGTTTTATGTTCACCACCGTGGTGCCATCCAGGAGGCATGATAAAGTAAAGAAGCTTATTATCGAAACCTGGAGCATTAAAAACATCTTTTCCCAGGGCAACAAACTCTCCAAAATAAACATCGAGAAATTTTCCAGAATCAATCTTGCGAGTGATTCCGTAGTCAATCTCTATGTCCATTTGTTCTTCTTGATAGGTTTTAAATACTTTGTCCCAAATGTTAAGTAGATTGCAAAAATTCGTATCGATATAGAGAGGATTTCGAGCGTGGTGAACTCTATGGTGGGAAGGGGTTAGCATTATCTTATTTAAGGAGCTAAATCGTGCATCTTTAATCATGTTTTCTCCGACATGTATGAATGCGCCGTAGGTACCATCTATAAACATAATGATGAACAACATCTCTGGCTGCACGCCTAACAATATGCATATTGTCGTGCGAATCGCATCGGCATAGGGAGCTTCTAAGAAAAAGTGGGCGTAGGTAACTGATAGGTTCATGTTCTCCGGTGCATGATGGGTTGAATGCAGACACCAAAACAAACGTACTTTATGACCAAGGTAATGGTAAATAAAATGGCCGAACTCCCAAATAATGTAGCCGTAGATAAACCAATACCAGGTTAATTCCGTTTGAATCAACGCATATTGTTGAAATAAACCAATACATAAGACCACCATGCCAATCGCAATAAATCTTCCTATAAATCGATTGAACACATAGATTAGGAAATTGACTTTATACACCTTGGTTTGAGGCTTTTTGTAAGTCACGCCTAGGATTGATTCTAGAATTAGCAGTAAGGGAATGATTGGAATGACAAAAGCACGGATTCCTTCATAAGTAGTGAAGGAACTGAGATCGTCGGACCTTAGAATTTCCCAGACCTGAGAAATTCGCAAAAAGCTTAGAATTTCGCTGTACAAAATGGATAAGATTTCCATTCCTTAATTAAGATATAAAACTATCTATGAAGTCCAGTAAAAGATGCGCTTGACCCCGTTCAAAAACAAAGTACTCTGATAACATAAAACTAGATCTAAAAAAATAAGGGATCAAATAGATGTGCTTTTCGCCAAGAGCTATTGGCTTGTGCTGTTTTTGCTTTTTCACTCTTCAAAGTATTCAAGCAGAAGTTACCCAGATTGAGGTTTCTCTGACTGGTCCAGAAATCAGCTTCGATGGACGACTTTTTGTAGCGTTTACTCAGGAAGTAGACATCGAACCGAGACTCACCATTGGCGATGAGGCTGCACCTTTAAACGCATCGCCATTTTTCGCGGTCGATGTGGCGAATTGGGATGGAAATCCAATTCAGTTCCAACCAACTGCAGGGTTCCCACTGAATTCGATTAATCAATTGGAAGAAGGCACTTGGCAAGTACAAGCGCTGTTCGATGTAAATGACGTGCTCTCCGATCTAGATTCGCCGGGCAACAGATTTTCGCTTCCACAGAGGGTACATATTGGTTCTTCGCCATCAGTTCTTAGTTTTGAATTAACTGAAAGAGTGGAAGAAGAATCCCTGCCAGACGATACCGAATTGCTGAAGTTCGTTCGTATCAGATCTGAATTACTCTCGCAGTTTTATGAAAGAGATATGTTTCTGCGGGCATCAGTGCTGTTACCTCCAGGTTATGTGGAAGGCTTCAATACGCGTTATCCAGTTCTTTATCATGTTGCCGGCCTTAATGGACGTTTCACACGCAGTCAGAACTTGATTGATGACGAGGAATTCATGGAATACTGGTTGGATGAATCTACTCCACCTGCTGTTATTGTATTTTTGGATGGTGAATCTCCTTATGGCGATTCTTATCAAATGAATAGCGCCGTGTCTGGCCCTTATGCCGATGCCAATTTTAACGAACTCTTTCCTTACTTGGTTGAACTCTTCCCTATCAATGATGTTCCAAGCAATCGATTCGTAACCGGTTGCTCAACCGGTGGCTGGGTTTCCATGGCGCTACAAATCTTGTATCCCGGTTACTTTAACGGTGCCTACTCGCTTAGCCCGGATTCGCCAAGTTTTCGTGCGTATCAACTAGTGGATATTTATGAAGATGAAAATGCTTACTACAGCCCAAGGGGCATGATTCGACCAAGTGCACGGGAAACCAACGGCGACCCCAGGTTTAGTATTGCGGATGAAATTCGTATGGAAGCTGCAATGGGATCCGGCGGTAGCTATGTAGTCTCCGGTCAACAATGGGGTGCCTGGAACGCTGTGTATGGACAGCCAGACGATCTTGGCAATCCAATTCCAATCTGGAATCAGGAGTCTGGTGAAATTAACTCATTAGTTGCAGATTCATGGCGTGCCTGGGATTTGGATTTTTATGTGCGGGATAACTGGTCGAACATAGGCGCAGATCTTTCTGGTAAATTGCAATTCTGGATGGGCGACATGGACAACTTCTATCTCACCAATGGTTTGCGTTTTTTAGAAGAGACGTTAACTCTGCAAGAAGCCCCATCAGCGAACGCAAAGTTCAATTGGATTCCCTATCACGGGCATTGTGGTTTCAGTACACAAGTACATTACATCGATGTGCTGAAAGATCTGGCCAATAGAGCAGGGCAGTAGAAAAGTTTTTACCGCGAAATAAGATTATTTTATGGAGAATAGTAATGAATACAGCACTTAAAGCATTTGTTTTTCTAATCGGAGCTTTATTTCTGGTCCTTGGCTTAGCTGGCATGTTCACTCCGGTAAATTTTGCCAACAGCTTGGGCTTGGAGATGGCTAACCCAGAAGGCGCCGGGACGGTACGAGCAATGATCGGTGCCCACTATGTTGCCATGGGTGGTGTTTGTTTTTATGCAGTAATTCGTCAAATACCGGTATTGCTTCTTTCAATTGCAGCAATTGAAGTTGTAATGGTAATAGCAAGAGGCATCGCTGCCGTGAATGGTGAATTCAGCTCAGCGGCTTTGGTCCCTACTGCCATTGAGATTATGGCCGCGGTAATTCTTATTACAGCGGCGACTAAGCTATCAAGTTTAAAATGAAATTAAAAAAAGTAATCTACTTTCTCAGTTTTTCTTGCGCAGCTTTTGCCCAGGAAAATGAATTAGAGACGCGCATTCTTTCTGCTTATCACGGTCTTGATGAGTTGCCGCGACGCGCCAATATTTTTTGCGGCACGGATGTCGCTGGTGAAGATGGGATGCCGATTACTTTTTCCTCACAGATTAACGGTGAAACAGTAGCTCCGAATGCATTCGTAGTTGAAACTAGCTCAGGAAACTTTGCCATACCACTTTGTGCAACACTACGACCCGCATTTGAGCCACTTGAGAATCGAACTGTTCTTCTTATTGGGCCTTTCGGTACAGCTGATTCCCCTCCTGTTAGTGTCGAAGTAGTCGAACGATTGGAAGATGTTGCTGGAAACTCATTGGTTGGATTGAAAATAAATTCAATAACAGCATTGGAATCTGGTCCTAGTCTTGTTTTTGCGGAACGCTTCGCACCTGATCAATCAGGTTTAGAAGGCGAATGCCCTGGCGAAACAGAACAGGCAGTTTTATTAACATGGGAGGGCGGGGTTACTGGCCCACAAAGCGCTGATCTTTCTGAACCACAACGTGCCGGCATGACCATACTGCTTGAGAACGGTGATCGCGTGAATCCCATTCATCTTGGCGATGATGATCCAGATAATCATGTAATTGCATGCTTAACTGAGTCGAGTCCGGCGATTTCAGTTAATGTCCAAGCTGGCTTGTATTATGACCCGGGTGATGATGCTAATCCCGAGACTAGTGTTAACGTAAATTGAGAATTCTCGATTTATTGCCCTTGCTCTTGTGAGTCACTTACAGCCAGCTATTAGGCCAGATCATCGTGCGCCACATGTGTGCCACTGGCGATCCGTCGAAACCAAGTCCTTCTTTGGGCTGCTTGAAATTTCTTCCAACCACATCTTCGAACTGGTCGATTTCAATGTCAGTTACGTTGGGATCGAAAGAGTAGAGGTCATTTAAGGTAATTAAACGAGCACTCATATACCAACGGTGATTCTTTGCTTCATCGTATTCGGCTTGCACCCAGGGTTCTACCTCATAGTCCATACCAAACCATTCTCGATAAACAGCCGGATAATCGTAGCCAACTGAATCATCTGCAAAAAATCGCAACGCCTGGTGTTTCTGAATTGCCCAGGCAACTTCGTCATCAACATATGGCCGAACCAGTTGTGCACCCCAGAAGCCATGGTCAGTGCGTAAGAATCCTTCAACAGAAATGTCATGCAATAAACAGGCAATGATCACCTTTTCGTCCATGTTGTTTTGCATAGCATAGTTTGCGCTTTGCAATAGGTGGGAAGGATTAGGAATTCGGTAACGATAAAAATCTAGCAGAGTAGGTTTCTCTGGCATTGTTGGTAATCGTGGATCAGCCATGCCAGCCATTAACTTTGAAGTTGGCGCGCCACCGGGACCGATATTGCTGCCAGGAGGTGCCATTGATCGCTCCCGATCTGGTTCACATATAACTGGTGTGGCGAAATGATATGGCAGCCCCTCGATCATCACTCCTTCGAAAGCTTCAGCGCGCTGACTTAGTGTCATTTCGGCAGTAAATGAAGCTGCCGCTACTGCGGCCGCATTTTGCATAAATTTGCGTCGATCCATTTTGAATTCCCTTGTTTTACAAGTTTAATACTTTGAGAGTATTTCTAGTTAGTCATCAACCGATGGAATAAGTCCTTCATTCTTTCCTTCCTTTTCCCATCTTCGCCAGCCAGCCAAAATTCCTGCTAGCCCATGATTGCCTTCATGACAGGCGAACTCGAATATTTGATCATCCATGCGGCGCATCGGCACTCTGGCTGACCAGGGCGTTTCCCAGGTATTTCGATCGTTAATGGTGAATTCGTAGTTAAGAGTATTCTCATCTATCCACTTAATACGTTCTTCGATTTTCATTTGCGGGGAAGTATTACGCCAACCATAGTCCGGATAAAAATCCTGCGTGCTAATAATCAGAGTGTCACCTTCCCAATGCGCAATTGAGTGACCGGTCCATTGCGGATACGCTCTTTCATGTGCATCAGCAAATGGAATGATTCGCGCATGATGAACCATTTCAGTCATTATCATCACGTAGTGCTCATTCTGAACTAATTGCATATTGTTATTATAAGAACCGGAAACCATCGGAGGTCCAGAGCGGTTGTTAATGATACACCGATCATTCAGCGTTCGTGCTTCTGGGCCGGCGCTCTCTCTGCGAATTTGTTGAGTGTAAGCAGCACGCTCTCTGCCAATTTCACTAAGTGGTGGCAACCTTCCGTTGGGAGGATCGTAAATCAGTGAAGTACGATAATCGCCGACTGTATCAGTGCCACGCTCATACCAGAATTCGTTATAAGAAATCACACCCGGTGGATAACCCGCGCCGCCTACCGAATCGATAATTAGGTCCCGATTCTGACGGTTGTTCTCATAAGTTGCCCATTCCTCAGCTTCTTCACGCGTCAGAGTCGCTTTGTCTGCCAACTCCGGCGGCCGTTGCAGAGGGGTGATGGTGCGAAATGTATAGGTACCCTGAAAATCTGGATGACCGTATTCTGTGCGTGGTGCTTTGGTCTGTTGCGCTTGGGTGAACGAAAAAACGGAAGTAAGTACTACTAGTAGAGTAAGCCGTATTCTTATCATGATTTTCCCCGGCTGAGTTATTTCTTGTTAATTCGGCATAGGTAGGAGAAACACTACTCCTATTTGTCATGATTTTGAAGTGATCAAATACGGTAACATCTATTTTCCAGCGGCTGACCGATCAGCCTTCCAAGTTCTGTATTTGGTTTGGGTACATAATAATTACACTAAATGGTAATCCCATTGTAGCTGAACGCAATTGAAAACAGATTGACAGCCGGATATTTTTAGCAGAAACACTCAAGAAGCACAGAATAGCTCTAAGCTATCAAATTCGTTAAAAAGTCTTTTATAAAGGCGTTGACCTGATTTGGAACTTCCATTTGAGGAAAATGTCCGCATCCTATAGGCCTTGCCAGCTGCACATCGTTAAAACAAAGTTTTAAATGATTTAGGTCTACAAAAGAAGATGAAATATTATCCATCCAAGGGCTGGCAATAACTAAGACAGGTTGTGTTATTGAATTAGAAGTTTCCAGTTGATTTTCGGCCATATTTTCTATTTCTGACAGTCTGACTTTAATCGGAGTCTTCACTGCTTGTTCCACGACTTCCATAACCATTGATGCATCAGCGTTTTTTTCAAAAAAACTTTTATAAAGCTCTTGAAAGTTTTTTTCATGCTCATCGTCAAGAATTATGTCCCTGAAGCTTCTATATGCAAGATCTGGCTGTCTCGTTGGGGTTTTGAGATTAGCCGCAGCAGTTGGTGATGAGTCTACAATTATTAGCGCTTTCGAATGGCCTGGATGTTCTGCAACAAATCTTAATGCCCCGGGTGTGCCCCCCGCATGACAGATTGTTATAGCGTCTTCTATTCCCAACTCCTTTGCGATTAAAAAAAAATCACTAGCGTGCTGATGGGTTGAGTGTGGAATTCCTGAACTCGTGGATCTACCATGACCTCGCCTATCAATGAGTAAAAGAGGATGGTTATTAACAAATTCGCTTTTCTGAAACTTCCAATCATTCAGGTTTGAACACCAGCCATGAATGAAAATCAAAGTGGGGGCGTTATGATCTCCTTCATAAAACTCAAAATATAATTCAGAACCATCTTCTGTTTTAATCGTACTCATAGCTTAGCTTTACTTTTATATAGATTAAGTCAGGGCATGTATATTTAACGAATGATATAAGAATCCACCACTATCTTGTTTTCACGGGCATCCCAAACGGCTCTGTGAAAATTTTGTGTCCCATCACTTACATTGATAAGTTCTTCTAAAATAACTTTGGAGCCTTCCCTTCTCCATATGCCCATTCCTGTGCCAGATAACATTGTATTTTCGTCCAAGAAACCCCTGCCTTCATCAGTAAAAGTTCCTCCACTTCTATCCGAGTTGTACTTGAATCTTACGGTGGTATATACCTTCCCATATTCACCCATTTTACCTTCGGCATGAAGCACACTTTCCTCTATGCCAATCTCAACTGAGGTGACATCCATTATTGTTCTTTCTTGTCTTGGTTGAAGCGTCATCGGTTCAGTACTGCTCATACTTAGATTCCTTATATTTATTATTAGATATTGAAGCCCCTAGAGTGTAAGGAATTATCTTTAAAATCTGATTACAAGGACAAGTCTCTAAACGAACTAAATGGGTGCTTAAGTTGGCTTATGGCTATTCTTAATTTTGAAGGAGATCCAACCGAACCTAAAAGGTATGAAATTAATATCGTGTTGCCAGTAGGTTCTGCCCCTGGGAAATGGGGCCTTTCTTCACTATACGTTCAGGATAAAGCTGGAAATTTTGTGAAACATGATCTCACTGAAGTAGTAAGATTTGATGGAAATAACAACGACTCACAATCCGTTTTCTAATTCTGTAATCCAGTTAGTTACCAAAAAAATTTCTGCAGGAGGTTGTTGCTCCGGCTGCTTTAATAGAAGGAAATTATTGCCGTCTTGTGTAACTTGATATGAAAGCCCAGGTACATTTCCGTAAGGGCCTTCAAAAAGTACTTCGGGAACCCCGGCTACAAAATCTGGATTTGTTTCTACAGGAACTGCAATCCATTCATTCCCTCGGCGATAAAAAATCTCGTTTCCATCTTCTGACCATACCGGTTCCTCCCCATAACCTGAAGATATAATCCATCTCTCTTCTGTTGGCGGAAACCGTTTAACGTTTATTTGGTACTGCCCTGAAGTATCTGTAGTGAAGGCAATAAAATCTTTGTTAGGAGAGAAGGTGGCCCCCCATTCCTGAGACTCTGTTGCTGCAAAATCTCGGCGTTCTAGAGTCGATGTGTCGAGAATATAAAGATCTAGTCCTTGATTAGATTCGGCCATCGCAGTTATTACAGCTTCTCCATCATTACCCCAGGTGTCTAATCCAACCAAGTCTGCGAAATCTCCTGTGATACGAGAGGAATCCAATTCTCCTAACCCTTGGATATCGAGTCTGGCTCTTACATCCGTATTTCCAATATTTCGGGCTCCGTATGAAATATTGCCGCCATCCGGAGACCATTTCGGGAACAATGCTCCTCGATTCACTGTTAGCCTTTGGGGAGAAATTGTTCTTTCGAAATCATAAACCCATACGTCGGAGTCCTCTGCGTCGACAATAGAAAAAGCTAACTGTGAGTCATCTGGAGATAAATCGAAACTTCCATACCTGCCTGAATTTATGGGAATTGCTCTTTCATTACCATCACGGTCTACCCAGGTTGGGTTAGTTATACCCATGTCAACACCTGGGACATATGCCAAGATTCCATTTCGCGAGAATGTGAGTTGTGTTACACCTGCGGCATCAGTCAGTACGCCATCCAAAATAGGAAAAGGCGAACCTTCAATAGACAAAGACTCTAAGTCGAATGAAACTGCCATGTAGCTCTCCATTCCAGCATAAACGATATGCCCTGTGTCTACATATCGCGCGTCTCTGCCTCGCGGTATTAACGGAGTAACCGAGCCTGAAATTGGATCAAATAACTGAATTACGGAAGCCATGTTTGTTAGCAAAATGCCTTTTTCATTTGGTAACACTTCAGGATTGGAAAGAAAGTCTGTAGCTTCTAATAGCACTTCTTTTGTTCCACCATCAGCAGAGATAGAAGATACTTGTATTCCTTCTCGCTCTGAAAAAATGATGTTGTTGTCTTGACCCCAATACAAGCCATAAACATTTCCAGCTTCTGTTAAAGTTTGGGGTCTTCCTCCGCCAACCGGTATTTTCATAATATGCGTGGGGGTCAAAAATCCCAGCCATTGTTCGTCTGGTGAGAAAAATGGTGAAAAGCCTCCCTCTGTTCCATCTAAAGGGTAGGCTTCAAACGAATCTAATGGTCGAATATATATTTTCAGTTCACCATTTTGGTTTGCCACATAGGCGAGAAAATTGCCTTGATTAGAAATGGCTACTGATTTTCTCCCTACTCCCAGAGGCATCAATTCTGCAAGAGCGAAGGTTTGATTAGCACCTAAGTTTATAGAGCTTCGCTGAACTCCGAGGGATAGATTTGAATTACTGGAGTTGCTATTTTCAGGTCGTGAGTCACTTGAAAAAATGAATCGATCACCAAGTAAAAAAACAACAGAAATAAAAACGATACCAAACGCAATGCTCATTATTGTTGATTCTGCAAAAATTGCGGTATTTACATTTAGTGGTACTTTTTGTTCAGCGCCGACATGGGTATTTTTATCTTCCATAACCCAGGCGATAATTGTTACGAGAGGTAAGCCTAATAGTAAAAGTAATAGCAGTGTTTGGTTTACCCACTGAGGGGCATTAAAGGTAGGAAGGACAATATCCAAAACCTGCATAAGCAGCCATGCAGCGACGCTGTAAACAGTCGCTACTCTAAATACTTTTCGTTTGTGGATATCTTTAAAGATGTTAAGTGCCATTTAGCCGTATCAATGTATGGAAATTTACTGAATTTCCATAAATAAAAATTACCTTTAAACTTTAACAAATTTGCGCTCTAAATTCATTATAGCCCCCATTACTTAGTGTGGATGTGGTATTACTATTGCTGATGATAGACCTACACTTCACCCTCAATGCGGGTGTCTAGATTGCCAGCAGACCCTAAATAGAGGTATTCAAACGGCTAGGGTCTAGCCTAATCCGTAAATTGGCGTTTTCTTTATCCCTTCAGATATTGTTGATGGCGATGGGAAATAGTTTATGAAATCTTTCCAATTGCGTGAGGAAAATCCCGCTAGATTAAGTGTGAATTTATGCCAATATGTTCTAAAAAAATTATTCCTGATTAGAAAATATGTCTGATGAAAGAACCAAAATCACCGGGACCTTAGGGGACGAAGAGTTAACTGGCACTTCGGGTAACGATTTGATCAAGTCTGGAAATGGGGTTGATGTTGTTTATGGTGGTGATGGAAATGATTGGATTAACGCGTTTCTCAATGATTACGGAGAGATACGTTTTTACTTAACCATGGGGACTCTAACTGCTTGGGGAGAGGGCGGTAACGATCTTATTAATGGGAAGAGTGGTTCTGACGCCATCTATGGAGGCGAGGGTAATGATTCACTCCGTGGTCAAGGTAGTGATGACATTCTTGATGGTGGAGCAGGCAATGATGAGCTTTATGGAGGATATGGAGATGACACATTGGATGGTGGAGCAGGCAGTGATGAGCTTTATGGAGGAAATGGAAATGACACATTGGATGGCGGCGTGGGTAATGACTATCTTTATGGTAGTGCAGGTGATGACTTCCTATCTGGTGCAAACGGCAATGACTATCTTGACGGCGGTATCGGCGCTGACGATCTAAACGGAGGAGATGGCGATGACATAATTTTCGGCGATGATGGGTACGGCGGTGATTGGAATGACACGCTCACAGGCGGGGCTGGAGATGATTATCTCGATGGGCAAAATGGAGATGATGTTCTCTATGGAGGAGAGGGTAATGATCGGCTTTGGGGTGGGGATGGTAATGACAAACTTGATGGTGGTACCGGTTATGACAAATTATTTGGGGGTGATGGTGATGACACCTACATAATAAACAGCAAAACATTCTATCTTTCGGATACGGGCGGTAATGACACCGTATTAATCAATGTTGATTTTGCAAAAATTCCTTCCACTATTGAAAACGTTTCTTATTCGGATGGTGTGCAACCATTACCTTATTGGATAGGTGCATTATTACCTGAAGATGCGGCTAGATATTCATCTCTTCTTGGCGGAGCTAGAACTTTTTATTTTGGCTTTCCAGAAACGATCCCTGATTACGTTAGTGATGACCCTGAAGATTCTGAAAAGTGGGAGTCTTTTAATGCTACGCAGCAATCCTTTACCCGATCCGCCCTTGAATATATAGCTTCGCTGATCGACATTTCTTTCATTGAACAGTCAAATGTGGACGTAATTAACACTATTTCGTTCGCCAATAACTCTCAAAGCGCAAGTGGCGGCTATGCTTATGAACCAAGCGCATTTAGCTGGGGAAGTGACGTATATATAGACAAGGATGAAGTGTTCAATATAGGTTATCAAAATCCAGAACAAGGGAAATATGTCGCATACTTATGGATGCATGAGATTGGGCATGCACTAGGTTTAAAACATCCGTTTGATGAGGAGAATGCATCGGGTGATGTCGCCGCGCCACCATACTTGCAAGGAGACGAAGACACAACCAAATGGACTCTGATGAGTTATAACGAGTCTCCAAATGAGTTTTATTTGAAATACAGCCCCTTGGACATTGCTGCATTGCAATATCTTTATGGTGTCAACAAAAAGACACGCGCAGGAGATGATGTTTATATTTTTAATGAGAACGGACCGAATTTTATTTGGGATGGATCTGGCAACGACACTATTGACGCATCCTCCTCATCTGAGTCAGTAACAATTTTCCTAAAACCCGGTTATCACGGATTTAAAGGGCTAACAAAAAAATACGAATTAATAACAGCGCCTGGACAAATTACTGTCAATTTCGGGACGGAGATTGAGAATTTAGTCGGATCGGATCAAACAGATGTATTAACCGGGAATGAATTAAACAACTTGATTACTGGAGGAGAGGGTGGAGATACGATAGATGGTGCTGAGGGAGTAGATACTGCTGTATACACCGTGAATTTTGGTGATGTCTCTCTCGACAACTTTATTGATTACGGTTCTAGTGGTGGAAACATTCAATTAGGAACTGCATGGAATATAATCTTAGGTGACGAAACAGATACGTTACGCAATATTGAACGCCTTAAGTTCAATGATAAATACCTAGCTCTGGACCTAGATGGTCACGCTGGAGAAACAGTAAAACTTCTAGGCTTGCTCCTCGGAAAAGATCAAGCGACCAATACGACTTATGTTGGGACAGGACTCAAGTTACTTGATGACGGAATGACTTATGAGCAGTTAATGAGTGCAGCGCTTGATGTTGTTCTTGGGGCTAATGCAAGTTCATTATCACTGGTTGAGCTTATTTGGAATAATGTAATTGGCCCGCCTACGCCAGCCGATAATATCGGGCAATATGCAGCTCTTATTGATAATGGTACTTATACTTCAGTCGGGTTAGCGATAATTGCTGCTGATCATAGTTTAAATACTACTGCGATCGATCTAGTAGGCCTAACACAAACGGGTGTTGAGTACATACCTTATGGATAGAGTCAGCGCCAAGCGATTTGCTTTCTACCTAAACCCTCTAAAAACTATAGAGCCTCCCTTATTGGACATCTTAAAAATCCGAACTAAGAAAAGAAAAAACCCGAGCTTATTAAAGCTCGGGTTTTTTGAGTGAGCACTTGACTTAGTTACAGCCCTAGAATCGGGTAGTTAACCTAGCGTACCAAAATTGAGAACCCCAAGTTCGGTAAGAAGGGTCAAAGTCATTTGCAAAACTATCAGGGAAATATGGTGGATCTTCATCTAACAGGTTATCAATTCCAACTGAAATTATAGAATTGTATTCCTCTAAATTGTATGAAGCTTGAACATCAAGGTACCAAGTCTCATCCAATGTTCTTCGTGAGTCCCCAGCATCTTTAGTTCCGTCAGATAACGTTTTCGGCACTGTTCCTGCGACTCCGTCAGACTCGCTGTGATATTGAGCAGTAGCTGAAGCTGACAAATTCCCTTGTGACCAGAATAACTGCAGATTACCTTTTACATCTTTAAACTGATCTCTGGCATTACCAATGATGAATCCAGCGTAATGCTCGACTGAACCATTGGCTTTGGTTACATCGTAATCTTCTAAAAATGCGAAGTCTGCAACAGCTCTCCAGCTTCCGAAACTGCTATCCCAATCGTAAGTAGCTGTTATTTCATAACCAGAAGTTTCTACTTGACCAATGTTATTGGTTGTATTTCGCAGATCTTTGACGTAACCAGTTGGCAATCTAGTAACTAAGCTACAGTACGCGGGGTTTGTTCCCTGATAGCAGCCGTTTAGAATCAACTGGGATCCAATAGAAGAAATTGTGTCTGTAATTTCGATATCGTAATAATCAAAGTAGAGAGACAGATTTTCTATAGGATTTACAATCACTCCAAAGTTATACCCCTCTGATTCCTCAGGTTGAACATCAGGGTTGCCGCCAACCGTGGTTCTGATCTGTGTATTAGGTTGGGTAAAACCTGCAGGAACGCCATCCGCAGCACAGCGGCCAGCCTGCGTCGATCCACTTCCTGTAAAGTTACTGGCATTAACGTCGCAAGGATCAGCTAAATCAGGGTAGCTATCGTTGTTGCCGCTATACAGCGCACCAATGGATGGAGCCCTGAAACCTTCAGAATATGTTGCTCTAAAAGTTATTAGATCAGCTGGAGAAAAAGTTAAGCCAACCTTAGAGTTTGTTGTATCACCGAAGCTAGAGTAATCAGAGTATCGACTTGCCAGGCTTAGATCGAGGCCTTCAATAATTGGCACTGCTAATTCTACATACCATTCATCGACCTCGTATTCTCCAGAGACTGGGCTTGCCGCATTACCAGAAGACAATCCCGCTGCGATGAAGGCATCAGGCGAAAAACCTCCTTTTTCTTCTCGGAATTCGTAGCCAAAGGCGACTCCTACGGGTCCCGCTGCTAGCGCTCCAAGCTCACCAACCACATCGAAACCATAGCTTTTCATCTCATTTCTGCCAGTGTCGTGAGCTTGAAAGGTAATGTAATCGACCATTTCCGGCGTAATGGAACCATCGCCACTCCATAGTCCATCTCCGAGGTACTTGCTGTTTGCACCTTGTCCACCAAAAATATTCAACGGCACACATGGGCTGGTGCAATCTCCTGCCAAGGCGTTCTTTATATTTCCAGTATTTAAAAGCCCTTCAGTAGTTGTGACATTTTTGTTTTGGCCTGTTATTGCATATGCTGAAACGTCCCAACCTTCAATTTCAGTTTCGATTCCCATTTCAAATCGATAAGTTTGTGTGTCTTGAATGAAATTTCGATTACCAGCCTCTAACAGCCTTCGTCCCAACCAACCAGTGGCATAACCATCTGGGTAATTAGTAGCATTGCAAGACTTACCTTCTACAGACATGCCTGTAAGATCACAGAACTCTAGTCCAAATGGGTTGTAGGGGTTATTTCTTGAAATTCCCTCACCGCCCCCAAAGTCACCAAAACCATAGAAAAGTGGCATTGGCGCTAAAAGTTGGTCTGACTCACGATTTTGATAGGTACCAAATAGTGTAAGGTCAGTCGATTCCATTAGGTTATAACGACCTTTGGCAAATAGATTTACTCGGTCGCTTGGAGTCTCAACATAATTGTAGGGATTGTAATTAAAGCGATCGTCAGGGCTAGTCCAACAGCGAAAATCAGAAGGGGAGGACCCACTAGTTCCTTCATTTGGCTGCCAGTTGCTGCACCCAGGAACAACTCCTCCGTAGGCTAAACGACCTTGCGGTGTTCCCGAGGATCCACCGAAAGACGGTCTAGCAGCTGTTTGTTTTCTATCGCTATTATGAAGGTCTTCAACTTCAACAAGAGAAGCACCAAACATAAAAGAACCTCGGTCGAATGAGGTACCTGCAGTAACTTGATAGCTATTTGCTAGCCCTCCTCCATCATAGTACTCGCCAGTTTGAGCTTGGAACTCAACGCCTTCATAATTATCTTTGGTAATTATGTTAATTACAGCACCTATGGCATCTGAGCCATAAACAGCTGATGCGCCGTCCTTAAGAATCTCAACCCGTTCAATGGAAGCTGTGGGGATTGTATTAAGGTCAACTGAGCTGTTGGCTCCTTCCCCGCTATTTATCCAACGTTTGCCATCAACCAGAACGAGAGTTCTTCCTCCCCCAAGATTGCGAAAATCCATTCGAACGGAGCCATCACCTCCGTTGTTGTAGTTTCGATTTAAACCAGAACCTTGGGAGGGCATTTCTTGGAGAAGTTCACCGATAGAAATTTTTCCGGAAATCTGAATTTGTTCTTGATTGATTATCGACACAGGAGAGAAGCTATCCGGATTTGCACCCCGGATTCTCGTGCCTGTTACGGCTATCTCTTCGATAGTCTCATCCTGTGCCAGAACGTCACTTGAAGGAAATCCTACTATTGCAAGTACAGATCCCAAGTGAACTAGACCTTTTTTTATCATCGCTCATTGTCCCCTAGACAGATTTAAAATTACGCCTACAACAACGAATTTATTAATTAAATAATAAATTACTGCACAGATAGGCATTTACAGGCCGCATTTTCTCTTTAAGGTTTAAGAATAGCAATACATTCGTAATATTTACTCGAGTCTAGAAACACTAGACGGCAAGTTGGGCGAACGGATGTACTAACTAATCCTCACCCGCAAATAGATATTAATACGCTATATTTGTGTGCAGTCCTGGTGTTGGCCAAGTATTAGAAATATCTAGATGTGTTCAAACAAAAATCTGGTGCCCAGGGGCAGTGTCGATAATGCCTTATTTCACTGGTCTGTAGGACTATTCAGCAATCTGTAGTACTACTGGTAGTAACAGCAGGACGTTGATACCCCTTCCTGAAACGCATTATAGTGGGACTGATAGATAAGACCCCGGGGGCATTCCCGCGCCCCTTAATTGTTATAGTGCCAACTCAGATTTACTACAGTAGATCCCGAAAAAAACTAGAACAAAATTTGGAGTTCTGAAAAAAATCAGAACAAAATTTGGAGTTCTGAAAAAAATCAGAACAAAATTTGGAGTTCAGTAACAAATTTAGAGTTCAATTTTTGAACTATTGGTTCAATTTTGGGAGATAAAAAATGAAAAAGCTAATTCTATTGATTGCGTCACCTGCCTTAGCGGGCTGATACTAGTGCCAAACTAGCAGAGCTACATCAACTAGAGCAGTTGGGATTTATCCAGAATAGTGAAGCAAAGCGAAAACGAGTGGCAAATTCGTACCTATTGCTAATCACTTAATCTCTAAGGACTCAATAAGAAAATGGAGAGCATGCTAGAAACTCAAAGCTGCCGTCGGTCGGTAGTAGGTCTGATCGGGGGATTTGTGGCCCGCGACTTTTCATCCACCAAGGGGAAGAAAGAAAAAGAATTAGTTCTTGCGCCAGGTACCAGCGGTTGAATATTTTCCTGAATTTCAGCCAAAGTTCCGCATAGCTTTTTCATATCCATACTGTTTTCCATGGGAACTAATACACAGTTTATTCTTTCTTCAATCGGCCTTGTTTCGTTATAAGCTGCAAGCTCGCTGTCACTCATTCGATAATAACTTGGTTCAAGCACGGTAGAACAAGAAACTAACGAAATTAATAGGCATACAGGTAAGGCAATGTCTAATTTAGGCTTACCTTTTGATTTACCACGTCTCAGTATGAGGATTAAATTGCGAATATATGATTCCATGTGTCGGTATGTTTGATTAGCCGTAATAGAAACAACTCATCGTATCTATATGCCCGAATTTAGTGAAGTCAAGAAATGAACTAAAAGATATTCGTTTGTCTAGCATACGTTAAATAATAGAATAAGTTATGGACAGGATATTTCTGTAAAAAAATCTCGCTAGTTATGCCAACCAATACACTTAGCATACCGATTAATTGAATCCATGTTTCTAAGCTAACCTTTTTCATTTTTCACTAGGCTTATCTTTGAAAAGTTCTTTCATAGTGTCACTAAGGCTTGGGTCTATTTCTCCATCAAAATGGTAAATACGCTCCTTGAATAACCATTCTCCCTTGTCTTTGATGAGGACATCTTGGTAGTGGCCAATACTGCTGATAGAGGAATTTTTGCCTGCATCAATAATGAGTGCGTAGCATTTTGAGGTTGCTCTATCGCCATCGACGTCAATCACCCACTGGTTATTCCAATGTCTAGGCTTCATTCCCTGCGATTCACAATAAGCCATAACAGTCTCACAGAAATAAACAAGGTCGTCTCTTCCGGTGAATCGACCTTGGATATTACTCTCAAACGAACCATCTGGTGTAAAACAATCCGCCCATGCCTCAGGCTCATTGTAATCAATGGCGAATGCGTACCGACCAGCTAATTGTAATATCTTGGTATAATCTGCTTCGCTTACTGGCATACATTAACTCCCTTCCCTTAATTAATTACCTTTTCTTCGCGTTCAGAAACATCAATAACATTGGGGGAAAGCTATTTTGGCGTCTTTCTCATTCGCAGTATCACCTGCACTACCAGCAAACATAAGATTCAATCGTAAGGATTTAGAAATATATAGACAACAGTGGTACGCCAGATACCACTATTTACAGGCGTTTTAGAGATATTGCTTTAAATGATTGGAAGTATCTAGAGGAGTTTAGATAAAGAGCTGGTGCCCAGGGGCGGAATCGAACCACCGACACGAGGATTTTCAGTAGACTGTGCGACCGATTCTCTATTTGAATCAATGAGTTAAAACTGCGAAATCAGAGTGTGCTAAGAAGTGTGCTATGGATTCGTGGAATTGGCGCGCTGAAACTACTGTATTTTTACACTGATCCCATTAATAATCCTTGCACGACCAACCGGAGGTTTTCACATGAAGCAGATTATTGGTATGCTTTTTCGAAGATTTGGCAGTTATCTCACCCTGGCAGTACTTGGCTTCTTCCCCGCCAGCCTGTATTCCCAGACCGCAGCAAGTTTCGATATCAATCGTTACAGTACCTTCGGGGAAGGATTTTTTGAGACATTCTATATCGATGAAACCCTATCACTGCAGTCGGCCGTGAACGGCGAATTGGTCAGTGAAGCTACTCAATTGCTGGTGACCGAGACAGAATCGGGCAATCTGGCATTGATCAGGGATCAGATGGCCTTTCACCATATCGCCCAGGGCGATTCCAATGGTATTGCCTGGATGGCGACATTCTGAGTAGTTTGCAATTCAGGAGTCAGTTTGGCTCCTACGATAGAAGGAACAACCTACAACTTTGTCAATTCTGGCCTGTATGACGGATTGTTCGTATTGGAAGACAAGGAAACCAGAACTCTGTGGAGCCATATGACCGGGGAAGCCCTATACGGCCAGCACGTTGGTTTAACGATGCCAGTTTCAAATTTACTGCAAATTGATGTCGCTCAAGCATTGGCGATGGATCCAACTATCCGAATCGCTATTTCCGACCGACCTTATAACAATGGAGATGGTCTTACAGGTGGCAGATGGTCTCCGGATAACGCAGACGCCACATTGATGCCTCAATTTGTCGAAACTCTGGGGAAAGAAGATACCCGGCTTGATCGCATGGAGATGGGCCTGGGTATCTGGAACGACCAGATGCGGAGATATTATCCAGTTAGTGTCATCAGGGAACGGGGTAGATATCTGATCGACGATGTAGAGGGACAGCCACTATTAGTGTTTCTTGACCCGCTGACTACAACTCCTACCGCCCTATACTGGGATGCCGATGAAGTCAGATTTGACGGCAGGGATATCCTGTTAAACGATGGCTACACAATAAAAGGTGGGAAAATTTTCAACAGCTCTGGCGAACCCGTAGCTGCGGAAATGCCAAAACAGATGTATTCCCGCTGGTATGGATTTTCTCTCACGTTTCCCAATCCAGACATTGTTCAATAGTGCCTGCGATGAGATAACAATAAGGGCTCTCACATAAGAGTGTAGTGATTATGAGAAAAATTGTCGTTCAGGTTTTTTACCTGGCTATTCTGTGTAGCGCCGTTGCGCCGGCTTTTTCACAAGATGATTCCGCGTCTTGTTCAGTTAAGGACAGATCAGCAAATCTCGAATTTACCTTACAAGACATGCACGGTAACGACGTTCAACTTTGGGACTACCGAGGCAAGGTCATTCTTCTGGATTTCTGGGCTACCTGGTGCGCTCCCTGCCGCATAGAAATTCCAGGATTTATAGAGCTATTAGACAAGTATGAGGATCAGGGCCTGGCGATACTCGGGATCTCAGTGGACGATCCGGTGGATTCCCTGTTGTTCTATGCCGAAGAGATGAAGATGGACTACCCGGTTCTGATCGGAGATGGACGTGATGATGTCAAGGAATCCTATGGGCCCTTGATCGGTTTCCCGACCACTTTTCTCATAGACCGTGAAGGCGATATTTGTTACTCACACAGCGGCTTCGCACCGAAGCAACAATTTGAAACAGAAATACTTTCGCTTTTATAACTTCCTTTATATTGCCCTGTAGGCACAGAGGAATGAAAACATGAAGGCACTAAAAATAGTTCTTCAGATTCTCGGAATTCTGCTGCTCGTTCCTGCCGTCGCCCTAGCAACTTTGAGTTTTAACCATCGCAACTCAGATGGTCCCTCATTACTATTTCCCGGCGGTGAATTGGTGTCTGGCGACTTATACTCAGGTGTCGAGCCTGATTGGACATTCACTAATGAGATTCAAACTATCGAGCTGCAGTTAGAAGATCCGCTTAGCTCACGCTTGATTTGGATAACCGAAACCGAAGGCAAGATTTATGTAATTTCCAAATTCATGAACACAGCGATTGGCAGAATCTGGAAGCATTGGGCGGTGGCAGCCGACGAACGTGATGGCCTCGCTGTGGTTCGAATTGGCGATACACGATACCAGAGGCGTATTGTTCGTATTCATGATAGTGAAGTGCCCTATAGTCTCGCGACCCGGCTGACGGAGAAATACGGGAGAGGGGATTCCAGTCCACAGGCGATTGCTGTGAACAGACGGGACATCGAGACTGGAAATACCTGGGTGTTCGAGCTGGCTCCTAGAATGTAATTGGTAACCG
This sequence comes from Pseudohongiellaceae bacterium, assembly GCA_045565735.1. Lineage (GTDB taxonomy): Bacteria > Pseudomonadota > Gammaproteobacteria > Pseudomonadales > Pseudohongiellaceae > UBA9145. Next base: position 52,620 of record JBJLER010000050.1, on the reverse strand, counting down.
CGTTATCTGGTAGCCGTTCTGAAGACTGTATACCTGTTGGATGGGGAGACAAGTGAACAGTCCCGCTTGCTAGTCTGTAGCATCCAACTCCTGCCTCCTGGCTCCTGCAAGAATACCCGGCAGTGAATAGTTGCCTTCATGACAGGTGTAGTCAAACAGCCTCTGCCCTTCTGGCATACGCCTCAGCATTAGCTCGCCGGTGAAGGATTCGGTGTAAATATCAGGGTCGGTGTAAGTGAAACGATAAAAAATCTCATTATCCGAAACCGGAGTAAATTGTTCATCCAATTCCAGCAGCGGAGACGTGCGCAGCACAAATGTTGACGACTGGGGATGAAAATTTCTGGTTTCTACGTGCAGTGTATTGCCCTCCCAGCGACCAATGGAATCGCCGTGCCATTTCTTGTGCACAGGGTTCTGGTGATCCTCTCGCAAGCGGATGAAACGCGTCTCGGCACCGGCTTCGATGTAAAGGATAACGTAGTCTTCATTCTGTACGAACTGGAAATTAGCACTCAATGGCACGATGGGTCCGGCCGGCGGTGCCGCACCAAAATCGATCAGGCAACGTGGACCGGCACCGGCACCTTCTGGGCCATCCAGGGGATTCACACCCTGCGCCTGCAATTTGCCCCTGAAAGTATTGGCCTCCCAGTCTTCCCGGAAAGGCAGGCGGCCATTGGGAGGATCTACCAATATTGAAGTGCGGTGTTCACCGTCGATGGTCAACACATTGGTGATGCGAATCTTGAACTGGTCTTCGGCGGTGTTATCGACTAACGGTTTTATTTCGGGTGCTTCGATGGGACCTTCTATCGGTGCTTCGCGGGCTTCCATTTCCGCGATCTTTTCTTGCTCCCATTCCCGCGCCTCATCCAGAGTATATGATTGCTTTTCCCCCAACTCTTCTGGTCTTTGAAATGGCGTAGCTGTATGAGTAGTCCAGTTATCCTGCAAATCGGGATATCCGTATTCGGTGAGACGCGGTTCAAACTCCGCTGCAAATACGACAGCTGCAGGCAGCAACCAAGTAAACGCCACCACGCAGTGTGCAAGGCATAGAATTCTCATCAAGGGATCTCCTTTCTTATCTTTGGTTTAGCAATGCTGTTGGTACCGCAACAAATCCCTGTTATCCACGCATCCGATACTGCCTGTTGAGCAATCATGAATCAAGCGATGATGTCTACCGCGATATTATGCGCAGTGTTCGTGTGCCGGTATGATATTGGGGATACTCACAACTTAACAACTTAAGCTGTATCATGCCTAGTATGGATTTTGGGAAAGATGGTGCTCCTAGACGGAAAAACTTCGAATAGTAGATTCGAAGCTGCGCATCGAATTGTGGTGCCCAGGGGCGGAATCGAACCACCGACACGAGGATTTTCAGTCCTCTGCTCTACCGACTGAGCTACCTGGGCTATTTTTGGGCTACTGCGCTCGTTAAGCCAAAAACCGATCTTTTGGGCAATTAATCAAGCGGCGTATTAGATATTTTTAGTGCTTGAGAGTCAAGAACGGCGCTGGATTCACTCCTCTGGTGGGATATATCCCTCGGCGACATGGTAGTCGTCATTATTGAAAAAATTCTCCATTTGCTCTGTCAGGTATTTCCTGGCATCTGGATCCATCATGTTTAGCTGTTTCTCATTGATCAACATGGTTTGTTGGGCCTGCCATTCCTGCCAGGCTTGCTGGGACACAGTCTCATAGATTTCCTGACCTTTGGGGCCAGGATAGGGCGGTACTGTTAGACCGGGCATTTCCTTACCATACTTTTTGCAATTCACCATCCGTGCCATAGTCTTTCTTCTTTATATATAAGCCTGTTAATTTCTAGAGATTGTAAAGCAGCTTTTTTACCGGTGCTGCTAAGCCAACTTCCAAGGAATGATCTAGAGGGTACCAAAGCCAGCGGTCTGATTCAGCAATCACATTGGTATTTTTCTTCACAGAAACAAGTTCAGGTAGGATATTCAAATGATAGTGAGAAAAAGTGTGTCTTAGTGGATTCAGAGATTTTCTATTTTCAGTTATTGAAAAACCGTTTAATGAGCTAATCGATGAATCTATATTGTCTGTTCTGCTTTCCGGAAATGAGTACAGCGATCCCCAAATTCCGCTCGGAGGGCGCTTCTCTAAATAAACTTCTCCTAATTCGTTTTGAAAAATAAGCATCGCTATGGATTTAACTGGCAACTTCTTTTTCGGTTTCTTTCCTGGATATTGTTCGATGTTTTGTGAGTTAAAAGCAACGCAAGATTCATTGAGCGGGCATGCATTGCAAATTGGACCGGAACGTGTACAAATAGTTGCGCCTAAATCCATAATTGCCTGTGTATAAGCACCTACATCTTTTTTAGGAGTGAGCTGCTCTGCAATCTGCCATAATTCGTTTTTAACTTTAGTTTGTTCCGGCCAGCCTTCAATTGCATGAAATCGGGTTAATACTCGTTTTACGTTTCCGTCCAAAATGGGAGCACAAAGATTCATGCTTAATGCTGCGATCGCCCCCGCAGTTGAACGACCTATGCCCGGCAGACTTTCAAGTTCTTCGACTGATTGTGGAAATTCACCGCCGAAGTTTTCTACGACCCTCTTAGCTGCATTATGCATGTTGCGGGCACGGGCGTAGTAACCCAATCCACTCCACAGGTGAAGCACTTGATCGGTTTCCGCAGCTGCTAAATTGCTAGCGGTTGGGAAGCGTTCCATGAAGCGATGGTAATATGGAATTACAGTTGCCACTTGAGTTTGCTGCAACATGATTTCTGAAATCCAGATACGATAAGGTGTGGGGTTTTTTTGCCAAGGGAGGTCGTGTCGTCCGTGTTGTTTAAACCACTTAAGAAGACTGTCAGAAAAATTGGTCACAGTTAGCTAGTTTAGAATCCTACGCAACAATCCCCGGGCTGTTTCCTCAAGCTCTTCTGGCACTTGATCCATAATTTCTTCCTGCAAACGACTGCGCAATGCGTTCGTTCCAAGTTGCGAAAAAATTTCTCTTACCCGGGTGAAATCAGGTCGACAATATTGGCTCACTTCGTCTGCGAAACGGGCATTACACGCAACCGGCCATGGAATGTCATGATAGAGATCATTGATCGGGATCGTTTGAGGTGTTGGCGGGCCAAGAAGGCTGAACTGAAGAGCATAGTTAAACGTACCTGCGGCCAGATCGATGCCACCATTGCCACTGACATCGAAATTATCCATGCGTAATTTCACATTCTGGTTTTCGGTGATGCCATCTTCCATCAGGATGTAGCCCCCAAGATCGCCGAACTGTATGACGTCAGGCCATTGCTGGATGGACTCTCCTGAAGGACTGAAGGCTGCAATTGCAGTAAAGACCTGCTTGATGAGGCCTATATCAACGCTATTGTCAGTTATGACAAACGTTGTCGAGCCACTCAAACTGTTTAGTAGTTCATTCGAAGTTGATCCTGTTGCCGCATAATTTGCTTCAACATCTAGCTGACCCGTCACAGTATTTAAGCGTGAAATCGCCGGCGCGAATTCAGAGACGTTTAATTGGTTGAGAATGAGCTGGGTTTCTACCGCAGCATCATTCCCTCTGCTATCTACGCGAATCAATCCTTGTGCTGTGCCGTCATATAAACTAGTTGGTTGTAATTCAATGTCCAACACACCATCTTCAACATTAGTAAATAAATTTACATCTTGTATTACCAAGTCGTTCGCTGTGATGGATTCGATAGCGACGCTGCCGAGTACGTTGAAGGATTGTAACGGATCGAAAGGCAACTCAATGTCATTGCCTCGTTGCGGTTGCGCTGCAGCCAAGACGTTCTTATCTGAGTCTTCTTCATCGCTTTCCTCAGTTGGAGTAAATGGCGAGAAGTCGATGTTGCTGGTTATTACTTCATAACGCACATTGGTAGGGACAAATTCCGTTGCGAAGCGAATGTCGGCATTGGCTTGTATTTCTGTATTACCAAGTGTGGCGCTGAAGTCCGCAAGCGTTAGTTGTGTTCCATCACCATTAAGTTCTAGATTAAAGCCGAAGACCTGAGTAGAAGTTACTTCACCTAAAAATTCTTCCGGTGGCTCAACGTAGCCAAGGGTTTGCAGTAATCCCATGACGTCGAAGTTGTTAGATTCCAATAACCCTTCGTAAGTCGCTCTCTCATTGAGATCTCGAACTGCAATGCCGCCGGTGATTAATACAGGAGTGATTGAGAAATTAATATCAGCAATATCGACATTGCCATTATTTAAATCAGCAGTAATCGTACTACGCAGTCCCGCTAGCAAAGGAGTGCTCATGCCGTTGTTAAGATAATTAAAATTTAGGTTGAGTTCGAATGGTCTTCCTTCGATGTTGGTATCGCGGCTATCGATATTTAAATTATTAATGCTGTAACGCGCACCTTGACGCACGTTTTGAATGTCAACACTGGCATTAGCAATGCGAATACGTCCAAAAGATAAGGAAATGATATTTTTTTCGTCTTGGTTCCCAGTAATCGATTCTGTTTCTTGAGAAACTGATTCGCTTGGTATTGGATTCTCAATTGTCCAAATATTTGTTCCTGTTGCATCGGAATATACATTGATATGGAAATCGTCTGCGCTTAGTTCGCGCACGAATATTTCGCCACCCAATAAAGCAGGAATATCTATCGCTAATACTGCAGCAGTGGTCGATGCAAGCTCCTGATTAAAGGCAGGATTGCGAAACCGCACATCGTTAAGAGTAAGCCCAAGTGTGGGGAACAAATTGATGTTGATTTCGCCAGCTATGGTCAGTTCGTAACCCGTCCATCCGAGTATCGCTTCCTGAATGGCGAGCTTATTGCGCTCACTGTTTATTGAACTAATAAGTACTATCCCTGCAACGGTTACAAGGACAATGAAGACGCCTAGTACTTTAAAAAAAATTTTCAAGTTCATGTGAAATGGAGTGTACCGGAATGGTTTTAGCTGTGCACCGTTGCTGCAATCTTTGAGTAATGGCCTCACTGCTGCTGATCTCCTCACTGAGATGCTTAATTCTTCTGCCTTCCCCTTCCTTGAAGGCAGCATTATAATGCGCACTTTCGTTAAATCAGGACCCCCAATGAGCGACACAGCTCCCTTACAAAATACCCGCCGGGCGAGTGTTGAGCGGAATACGAAAGAGACACAAATCTCCGTTTCAATAGAATTGGATGGTTCGGGTCAGCTCGAAGTTGAGACTGGTCTTCCATTTCTCGACCATATGTTGGACCAGATTGCCCGACACGGTCTACTTGATCTTTCTATTAATGCCAAAGGGGACCTGGAAATTGATGCTCACCACACTGTGGAAGACATCGGCATTACCCTGGGTCAGGCCATCAATAAAGCTTTGGATAAGACTGGCATTCGTCGTTATGGACATGCTTACGTGCCGCTCGATGAAGCGCTCTCCCGCGTGGTCATTGATTTCTCCGGTCGACCTGGGCTTGAGTACCACGTGGACTTTGTAAAAGGTACCGTTGGCAATTTCGACGTGGACTTATTCCATGAGTTTTTTCAGGGATTCGTAAATCACGCATTTGTAACTTTGCATATAGACAATATTCGCGGCAAAAACGCTCATCATCAGATAGAGACAGTATTTAAAGCGTTTGGTAGAGCGTTACGAATTGCAATTGAGATTGATCCGAGGGCTTCGGGAGTAATTCCATCGACGAAAGGTTCGTTATAGGGACGAAATGACCCTTTTTTGCCAGAACTTCGTTGGCTCCATACTCGAATCCCCTAGTATTGGCATATACGTTACGGCTCTTTGTGCGGTGCTGCCTCGTTCTGACAAAAAAATTCTTCATTTCTCAAGCCAGCATACACTTCCTATTTTGCTGCTAGCCAAATGCATATTTAAATGAATAAAGTTGCAGTCATCGATTATGGCATGGGTAATCTTCACTCCGTAGCAAAAGCGGTGGAGCATGTCGGTCGTGAGCTTGGTGAAGAGACAGAAGTTATAGTTACCCCTGATGCGAAGCTAATTGCATCAGCCGATCGCGTAATTTTTCCTGGTGTCGGTGCTATTCGCGATTGCATGGCAGAAATAAATCGATTAAACGTGGGCCAGATTGTTGAAGATGCTATGAAGACCAAACCAGTCCTAGCAATTTGTGTTGGCATGCAAGCGTTAATGGAAAATAGCGAAGAAAATGAAGGTGTTGATTGTCTTGGTTTTATGCAAGGAAATGTGCGTTATTTTGGTGACGATCTTAAAGATGAGGAAGGCAAAAGATTGAAAGTGCCTCACATGGGCTGGAATAAAGTTTCCCAAACCCAAGCTCATCCACTTTGGAAAGATGTGCCAGACAATAGCCGCTTCTATTTCGTTCACAGTTATTACGTAAATATAGATGATTCAACCAAGATAACCAGCACTACTTCTTATGGTAAGGAATTTGTCGCAACTTTGGCGGATGACAATATTTTTGCCACGCAGTTCCATCCAGAGAAATCGCAGATAGTAGGATTAACACTACTGAAAAATTTTCTGCAATGGGGTGGGCAAATCTGATGCTCGTTATTCCAGCAATAGATTTAAAAGATGGCCAATGCGTGAGATTGCGTCAAGGGCGCATGGAAGACTCAACCATATTTTCCGATGACCCGGTAAAGATGGCAGGGCACTGGTTAGAGCAGGGAGCGAAACGATTACACATCGTTGATTTGAATGGCGCCTTCACCGGTACGCCGATTAATGCTGAGATAGTGACTGCAATTGTTAAAGCATACCCAGAATTGCCAGTTCAGATTGGCGGCGGCATTCGCAATCTCGAAAGTGCTAAGTTTTATATAGATGCCGGAGTTAGTTTTGTCATCATCGGAACTGCCGCAGTGAAAGATCCAGAACTTGTGAAACAAGCCTGTGGGTCCTTTCTAGGTAAAATTATTGTCGGTTTAGATGCGATCGATGGGAATGTCGCTACAGAAGGTTGGGCTGAAGTATCTGAAATAACAGCAATCGACCTTGCTCAAAAGTTTTCTGATTCAGGCGTTTCCGCAATTATTTATACTGATATCGATAGAGATGGCATGATGCAGGGCTGCAACATCGAAGCAACAGTTGAACTCGCAAGACAAAGTTCCATTCCAATAATTGCTTCTGGCGGTATTGCAAAGCTAACGGACATCTTGGATCTAAAAGCTGCGGCACAAACGGAAACAGGTGCAGGCATAGTGGGTGCAATCACGGGGCGCGCAATTTACGAAGGGACGCTCGATTTAGCCGAAGCCCAAGCTTATTGTGATGGGTAGGGAGGATAATTGTGGCACTCGCTAAACGAATAATCCCTTGTCTCGACTGCGACAAAGGAAGAGTTGTAAAGGGAGTTAAGTTTGTCGACATTCGTGATGCCGGAGATCCTGTCGAAGTTTCCAAACGCTATTGTGAAGCCGGCGCAGACGAAATTACCTTTCTCGACATTACGGCCAGTCATGAAGACAGAAACACAACTGTTGATACGGTAAGTGCTATCGCCGGTCAGGTATTTATCCCACTAACTGTTGGCGGGGGGATTCGTATTTTGGATGATATCCGTATCATGTTGAATGCTGGTGCAGACAAAGTTGCTATTAATACCGCTGCCGTTAACAATCCTGAATTTGTTCGCGAAGCAGCAGAGCGCTTTGGATCCCAATGCATCGTTGTGGCAGTGGACGCCAAACAAGTTTCTGCTGAAGGCGAAACACTGAAATGGGAGATATTCACTCACGGCGGTCGTAATTCAACGGGACTCGACGCAATCGAATGGGCAAAGCGCATGGTGGAATATGGTGCCGGAGAAATATTACTTACTAGCATGGACCGCGATGGCACTAAAATTGGTTTCGATCTTGCACTCAATAAAACTGTGAGCCAGGTTGTACAGGTTCCTGTCATCGCATCAGGCGGAGTAGGAAACTTAGAGCATCTAGCAATAGGTGTTATTGAAGGTGAAGCGGATGCAGTGCTCGCCGCTTCAATTTTTCACTTTGGAGAATACACAATCGAAGAGGCCAAACAGCATATGGCCTCCCGTGGGATAGAAGTCCGACTCTAATTGTCGCGCTGCGCAAAATTTCCGGAAGTATTCACTCGTCGACTTGGATTAAGAGCGTTAATTCCCTTTAATACGTTCAAAGCTTCATTGAGCGGATAATCGGTCACTAATACTTCTTCTGCGGAAATTACAGCATTCGCCATTTCATCATTAGTTTCTGCTTCTTCCCTGTTTGCGTTATCCAGTCGATTCGGTAAATCTGATTCACTAACTGCTGCAAAACTTCTGGAGCGACGAGTGACGAATGCGTTTTCGACAACGATGTCAGGCTCAATACCCTGTGCCTGAATTGATCGACCGCTCGGTGTGAAATACAGAGAAGTAGTCAATTTAATTGCCCGTTGTTCCGCTAATGGCATAACAGTTTGCACTGATCCTTTGCCAAAGCTTCGGGTGCCCATGATAATAGCGCGACCATGATCTTGCAGTGCACCCGCCACGATTTCAGAAGCAGAAGCAGAACCATTATTTATTAGCACGACTAATGGAATGTGACCGGCAACTGTATTGGTAGTTGCCATAAACTCCATATCATTACCCTCAATGCGTCCTTCAGTGTAAACGATGCGGCCTTGATCAATAAATGCATCAACTACTCCGACCGAGGCTTGTAATACACCGCCTGGATTGTTTCTTAAGTCTAACACCATTGCTTTCAGCTCATCGTTCTCTGCATAAAGCTTTGCTATTTCTTCTTCGATTTCATTCGACGTGTTTACGCGAAACTGAGAGATTCGTACGTAGGCATAGCCGGGTTCCAACATGCGGCTGCGCACACTGGTTATGGCGATAACTTCCCGTGCGATTGTAAGATCGAATGGTTCACGACCTTCCCGTGCAATTGTTACTGTAACTTCAGTGCCTGGTTCGCCACGCATTAGTTGTGCCGCTTCTTCTGGTAAAATTTGGCGAGTTGGTTGATTATCGATTTGAATGATTAAGTCGCCAGCTTGAATCCCAGCTCGATAAGCAGGAGTATCATCGATCGGGCTGATAACCTTGATGTAACCATCTTCACGCCCAACTTCTATTCCCAGTCCGCCAAATTCTCCGGTTGTTGTTTCTTGTAAGCTGTCGTACTCGTTTTCAACCACATAGGATGAGTGTGGGTCTAGTCCTGAGAGCATGCCGCGAATTGCGTTTTCCAATAAAACCTTGTCGTCGACTTCTTCTACATAGACAGCTCGGATTCGATCCAATGCTTCAGTGAACATTCTGACTTCCTCTAATGGGAGAGGGAGAGATTCAGCCTGACTATCCTGGGCTGTAGCTGAAGAGAAAGGAAGTGCAACAAAAACAAGTGTTAAAACTACGACATGTCTCTTTATGTTCGCGGACAATTTCATAGATAATTCCTGGTTCGGTCCTTTTATACGATGGGCGTAATAGTTTCAGTTTACACCTAAATTGGCAAATACTCGTGAGATTAGACTCGCGATTTTTCTGATTTATTAGGGTCGCCCAAATTTCTTTGGCCTATGTGAAGAAGGAAGAACGGAGAAAGGAAGATTCCAAATAAATAGGAACGATGCATTACCAGCACCTTATCCCTCAAGCTTGATTCTCTGCCAGTAGGTCGTCACTGTTCTGCATTAACACTGTCCCTGTCATTTCATCTGGAATAGGAATATTCATCAGTGACAACATGGTAGGAGCGAGATCGCATAAACTGCCTTCTCCGTTAAATAGATAAGCCGGATTGCCAACATAAACCAGCGGTACTGGACCGCTGGTGTGTGAGGTTAACGGCTGGTTTGTTTTCGGATCTAACATCTGTTCCACATTGCCGTGATCCGCGGTAACGAGTAAGTGACCATCAATGCCTTTAATGGCGTCAACTATTCTGCCCAGACAAAAGTCAACGGCCTCAACCGCTCTGACCGACGCATCGAAATCACCGGTGTGGCCCACCATGTCGCCATTGGCATAATTGCAGATGATTGCGTCGTATTTTCCTGAACGAATTGCATCTACTAACTGATCAGTCACTTCGAAGGCGGACATCTCTGGTTTTAAATCGTAGGTTTTTACTCTAGGTGAAGGAACCAGAATACGATCTTCATTTTCAAAGGGTTCCTCGCGCCCACCATTAAAAAAGAAAGTCACATGTGCGTACTTCTCAGTTTCGGCGATGCGTAATTGTGTTTTACCTAAGCTCGCTAAATAAGCGCCCAACATGTTTTCTAATTCTTCGGGTGGGTATGCACAGGACGCATTGATGTCTGCTGCATATTCGGTGAGCATGACAAAATCGTCTAACATTGGACGAGCCGCGCGTTCAAAACCGTCAAAATCATCGTCAACAAAAGCGCGGGTAATTTCTCGCGCACGGTCTGCACGAAAATTCATAAAGACAACAACGTCGCCATCATTCACCATTGCCGAATCACTTGATTCGTCGCCTACGAGTGTTGCTTGTACAAATTCATCGTCTTCATCACGAGCATAGGCGGCATAGAGTGCGTCGGTGACATTATCAAACCGAAATTCTGCTTTGGCTTCCGTTAGCATTTCGAAAGCAGGTTGCACTCGGTCCCAACGCTTATCCCGATCCATTGCATAGAAGCGCCCGCATATTGAGGCAACTCTACCTTTCCCTGATTTCACCAACTCCCTTTCTGTCCTTAATAGAGAGGGAAGAGCGCTGCGAGGAGGCGTATCCCGCCCGTCCAAGAAAGCATGTACAAAGATTTTGCATACTCCGCGATCGATAGCCAGTTTCACCATCGCCATAATCTGGTCTTCATGACTATGGATACCACCCGGAGACAATAGGCCAAATATGTGTACTGCGGTTTTAGATTCTATGGCTTTGTCTAGTGCGGTAGTAAAAACTTGGTTATTAAGGAAGTTGCCATCTTCGATGTCTTTATCGATACGAGTAAGACTCTGATGAACGACCCGGCCGGCCCCTAGATTCATGTGCCCAACTTCGGAATTGCCCATTTGCCCAGGAGGTAAACCTACGGATTTGCCGGATGTGTCTATTAAGGTATGTGGCTGGTTCGCCCACAACTCATCCCAGTTCGGGCTATTAGCAGTGTGGATGGCGTTATGATCGGTGGCTTCGCGATGTCCCCAACCGTCGAGAATGAGTAATAAAGCGGTTTTCTTCGCGCCCATAGAGTAAACATCAACTCCTTAAAATCTGGCCTACAGAGCAATTCTTCGAGATGGCAGTATTATCCTTGAAAGGCCTAGTGATAGCGAGCAGACCTAGGGAATCGTGCGTTTTTAGTTCTTCTTTAGCAGCCATGACACGTGTATACTGCTCGCCTTTTTACAAAGGTCGGGCCGTGATTGAAACTATCGATCGGCGCTCCCATAACCAAACTTTAGTGCAACTAAATAGCAATTTTCCAGTAATCGCTAATGGCGCAATTTGTAGAATTTATTGGTAACCATCTGATACTTGCCATGATGTGGATTATCACTCTTGGTGCGATAATCATGTATCACAAGAGAACCAGTGCCAGCAGCGTTGGTCCGCAAAAAGTAGTAATGATGATTAATCGCCAGGACGCCGTTGTCGTCGATGTGCGCGACAAAAAGGAATTTGACTCGGGACATATTGTCGATTCGATAAACATTCCGTTAGGGAAGTTGAAGCAACGAGTAACAGAGCTGAAGAAGCATAAAGAAAAACCTTTAGTTGTTGTGTGCAAACTTGGGCAGCAATCAGGCGAAGCGGCCAAGACATTTCAAGAAACAGGTCATGCAGAAGTTTTCCGACTTTCCGGTGGAATTACAGAATGGAAGGCTCAATCGCTTCCGCTAGTACAAAAGTAACGAACATTGAATTAGAACTCTGACAGGAATTAATAGGAACCACCATGGCAGAAGACCAGAACAACCTGCAGGCAGGAGCAGCACCAGAAGGTGCAGCGACTGATGAAGGCCCACAATTTGGCCTGCAAAAAATTTACTTGAAAGACTCATCTTTCGAATCACCCCGCAGCCCGGCTGTATTTCAGGGACAATGGGCGCCAAAGATCACCTTCGATATTAAAACCCGCAGCAACAAAATTCAGGATGATCTATACGAAGTTGTGCTGGTACTAACTGCCGAAGCGAAGCAGGAAGAAGAAACTGCATTTCTTGTCGAAGTGCATCAGGCGGGTATCTTCGGGGCGAAGGATTTTGATGACGCGCAAATCGAACAGTTATTGGCCACGGTATGTCCGAATATCTTGTTCCCTTACGCGCGAGAAGCGATCGACGCATTGGTGACTAAGGGAAGTTTTCCGGCGTTGATGCTTTCGCCAATTAATTTCGAAGTTCTGTATCAGCAACAAAAACAGGCTATGGCCCAGCAAAGTACTAGCAATGGTTCTGGTAATGAAGCAGAAGGTACCGAACCACCGGCCCCAGAAAGCGAGTAGTTTTTAGCTCCCTTCGACGAAGCCTAGCTGCCGCCAAGCTTCGTATACTACCACTGCTACCGCATTGGAAAGATTCATGCTGCGACTATCTGGCAACATCGGAATCCGCAAGACATTCTCCGCCCCCAACTCTTCTCTAACTGAGTCAGGTAATCCACGGGTTTCAGGGCCGAAAACCAAAAAGTCTTCTTCTTTATAATCTATCGAATGGTAGGACTGGGATCCCTTGGTGCTTATGCCAAAAACTCTATGGTTTCCGTGAGTTTTTCTGAAGCTTTCCCAGCTTTCGTAGGTAAAAATCCCTGCATATTCATGATAATCCAAGCCAGCCCTGCGCATTTTTTTGTCTTCCAGGTCGAATCCGAAGGGCTTTATCAGATGTAGCTGTGAACCCGTATTTGCAGCTAAACGGATAATATTTCCCGTATTTGGGGGTATTTCTGGCTCAAAAAGCACAATTTTGATCAAAATTTAATCATCCTGGGCAACAATATATGAACATTGTTTATATTCAAGCGCTCAAAAGCTTTTAATAAGATCAGTATTATTATCCTGATTATTCCCCAGCTTCGACCCGATAATTTTTACCACCCCAAAACACTCCAAACATACTTGCCCTAGATTATCACTTTAGGTGCTTATATTTGCTCGAGAGTTTAGAGGCTTAAACGATATTCCTTCAGCGTGTGATGAGGCAATTACATTGTCTACAAGCAAAGGTGATGAAGATTGGATACTCTTATCATGAATCGGTGCTGTTAATAACTATGCATTAGATTTCTGATCTTATGATCGGTGCGGTGCTGCTGATCTGGAAGATGAAAACGAGGATAGAGATTATTCGGATAATCTACGAGCAAAGATTAGTTCTGGTTTGTACCATGGGCACGGCCGCGTTATAAATTGGTAGGAGAACTATATGGGTTTCGATTAAGGCCATTTTTCTCGAGTCATCACCTTATACTACTCAGATTTAGCGCTTGTCGAATCAGAAGTCCCGAGTTCTTTTATTTTCCTCGTTAAAGTGTTGCGGCCCCATCCGAGCAGGTTTGCGGCGTCGCGGCGACGTCCTGCCGTATGTTTTAAAGCAATATCAATCAACGTTCGTTCGAAGAGCGGCGTCGCTTCATCGAGAATTCCTTTATTACCAAGACTTAACTGCTGATCAGCCCAAGTTTGTAACGCCTGGATCCAGCTATCGGTGTTACCAAGATCGACTTCTTGTTCAGAGAATTCCGGTGGTAAGTCGTCTAGATGTACCTCACGACTCGATCCCATTACCGTTATCCAGCGACAAAAGTTTTCCAGTTGTCTGACATTGCCTGGCCAACTAAGACCAACCAAATATTTTTCTGTTTCAGGTCTTAAAACTTTTGCTTCAACTTCCAATTCTTCTGCAGCAACTTTTAGAAAATAGCTGGCAAGTTTTGGTATGTCCTCACGGCGGTCACAAAGGCTCGGAATATGAATGCGAATAACATTTAATCGATGAAATAAATCTTCACGGAACTTATGCTGCTCTACGAGCCTTTCGAGGTTTTGATGAGTCGCCGCAATAATACGTACATCTACCTTAATTGAAATGTGTCCGCCTACACGATAAAACTCACCATCTGATAAGACTCGCAGTAAGCGAGTTTGTGTATCTGCAGGCATGTCGCCGATTTCATCTAGAAATAGTGTGCCGCCATGTGCTTGTTCGAAGCGTCCGTTGCGTTGTTGGGTGGCTCCGGTAAACGCCCCTTTTTCGTGGCCAAATAATTCTGACTCGATGAGCTCCTTCGGAATTGCCGCGACATTTAGCGGCACGAACTGTTTTTCTTTGCGGGGACTATGTTCATGCAGGGCATGGGCGACTAGCTCCTTTCCCGTTCCCGATTCGCCATTAATTAGTACCGATATATTTGAGTTAGATAGGCGGCCGATAGCACGAAATACTTCTTGCATGGCCGGTGCTTCCCCGATTATTTGTTGTGAAGGTTCTATTATTGTTTCAGATGCGCTGCCTAATTTTTCTTTAGCATGCTCCAAAGCACGCTGGGTCATGGCAATAGCTTCTTCTATATCAAAAGGCTTCGGAAGATACTCGAAGGCGCCGCGGCTATATGAGGAAACAGCACTGTCCAGGTCGGAGTGTGCCGTCATGATGATTACAGGTAGGTCTGGGTGAGATTCTTGAATAGTGGAAAGTAAATCCAAACCACTAATTCCCGGCATACGGATGTCGCTAATAATTGCATCAGGAGATTCTTGTTGCAGACGGTGTAACAAGTCGTCGCCGTTCTCAAACGTTTCTGTGTTTAAACCAGTCTTGCTGAGAGATTTTTCTAACACCCAGCGAATGGATCTATCGTCATCAAGGATCCAAACTGAATTGTGTACGCTCATCATTTCTTAAACCTTCGTATTGCTTTAGTGGTGATTTCCCAATGGAATCACAACAGTGAATTTCGTCTTACCAGGCTTGCTCTCACACTCGATCATGCCCTTGTGTTGATTAATAATGCCGTGAGCAATTGGTAATCCTAATCCGCTACCATCGGGACGCCCGCTAATCATTGGATAAAAAATTGCATCAATCATGTCCTGTGGAATGCCGGGGCCGTTGTCGATAACTTCAATACCCGCAGCAAGTCGGTGAAACTTGGTTCCAATAGTTACGTTTCTAACAATGCGACTTCTTAATAAAATTTCACCGAGTTCATGGTCAACATCTGGACTACTAAGAGACTGTGATGCGTTACGTACTAAATTGAGCATGGCCTGTATTAGTTGTTCAGAATCGGCAACTATTGCTGGAATGCTCGGATCATAGTCGTAACCAATCTTAATAATGTTTCCGCTGAGTTCTGCTTCTACCAGACTGCGCACGTGTTCCAGTACTTCATGAATATTTGTTTCTTTAAGCTCCAACGGTTTTCGCGAACCAACCAGGCGATCCACTAGATTGTGTAATCGATCTACTTCTTCAATGATTACATTGGTGTAGTCAGTAAGTTCACCAGAAGCTGCTTCCTGCGCGAGTAACTGTGCAGCACCACGAATGCCACCTAAAGGATTTTTGATTTCATGTGCCAATCCTCTTACCAGTTCACGTGTTGTTGCTTGGGCTGAGTGCAATGACTCTTCTCGACTGATGCGCTGAGAATGTCCAAGGGAGGTTATTTCTAACAAAGCTTGGGCCTCCCCTTCAAACTCAAAAGGACTAAGGGTGTAATCAACAAAGATAGACTTGTCGTGCGGGAGCTGAAGCTCTGCTTTTCGCTTCGTAAAACTGGTGTTCTTAACCATCGCTGTTTGCATTTCGCCGATGTCTTCTTCCGCATTAATGAGTATGTCGCCGATAAATAGCTGCTTCGCCTTTTTATCACTCATCTCGAATAAGGCTTCAGCGGCGATGTTGATATAGAGCAGCTTCAGGTTGCTATCCAGCAACACGACCCCGGTTTTTAAGTGATCTAACAAGCGTTTATGTATGCTATCCAGGGTCACGCTACTGCTCTGTAAATATCTATTTGTTCCAGTCGGGCTTAGTCACGGTTCCGGCAACACTGATGCTATGCAATATGAAGACCAACTAATTCGCTAACAGAAGAGCTGCTAAGGCGCGAAAAATGGAGCTTGCAAGGCTACCAAGGTAGGGTGGCGAGATTCGGAGTGAAGAGTATGCACCAAAATAGTGCATAATTCAATTCTAAAGCGAATGAGTCTAGAATGAAAAAAGCCCGGGAAACCCGGGCTTTGTATCAATCAACTAGTAGGGTTTAGCCTAATGCTTCTTTCGTGGTCTTAATGATTGCAGATGCCACCTTGTAAGGGTCTGCATTTGAAGCGGTACGGCGATCTTCCAAACGACCTTTCCAGCCATCGTCTACCGTGCCTACCGGGATACGAATGGAGGCACCACGGTCTGACACCCCGAAGCTGAACATATCTATAGACTGAGTTTCGTGTTCGCCAGTCAGGCGCTGATCATTATCGGCACCATAGACACTAATGTGGCGCTCAATATTCTTACCGAAGTGTTCACAAATCTTGGTAAATACAGATTCGTCGCCAGACTCACGCATGGTGCCATTGGAAAAGTTGGCGTGCATGCCGGAGCCGTTCCAATCAAGATCTTTACCAAGAGGCTTTGGATCGTAGTTGATGGCCAGGCCGTAGCGCTCAGCAGTCCGCTCTAAAATATAACGAGCTACCCATGTTTCATCACCAGCGCGCTTGGCACCTTTTGAAAATACCTGGAATTCCCACTGGCCTGCTGCCACTTCAGCGTTGATACCTTCTACGTTGATTCCCGCTTCGAGACAGAGGTCTAAGTGATCTTCGATGCAGTCACGGCCGTGGGCGTTAGCCGCTCCAACCGAGCAATAATAGGCGCCTTGAGGGCCAGGGTAACCGCCGGGAGGAAAACCTGGAGGTAGATTAGTTTTGGTATCCCACAGAAAATATTCCTGCTCGAAACCAAACCAGAAATCCTCATCGTCATCATCGATTGTGGCACGACCATTAGTTTCATGCGGAGTGCCATCAGCATTAAGCACTTCTGTCATTACTAAATAGGCATTGGCACGATCAGGGTCCGGGTATATAGCAACAGGCTTTAACAAACAATCTGAATCTTCGCCTGTCGCTTGCAGAGTGGAAGAACCGTCGAATGACCACATCGGACACTCTTCCAGAGTTCCACCAAAGTCCGACTCTACGCGTGTCTTGCTGCGCAGGCTTTGGGTAGGCTTGAAACCATCAAGCCAAATGTATTCCAGTTTTGATTTCATTTTTAAACTTTCTCCTAATCGATTTTCGACTACTTGATACTATATTCTTTTAAGCGATGCTCTCATTCACCACTAAATGTTAATGGGCAGTAGGCCTGGGCATTGCGCAACAATGCAAAAGTCTCATTATCCGGACTCAAGATCCCGGCCTATTCACAGGGGTACCATTCGAGTCAGAGATACTGCTTTCTGAGGCTTGCCTTGTGTGCATGGGGAGGAGCAAAATGTATGCCAGCAGCCATACCGCTGCAAGGCCCGAATTTACTGGAGCTGGAAATAAACTTCAACAAAAAGAGCACTGATAGAGTGCATTGATATTTTCATTGCATCATTAAGGTGCGATTTTTAAAGGAAATGAAAATTTCTGCACCATCACTGCGCTAAAATTGCCAGTTGAGCGATCACGAGTCAGCCTGAGATTTCGATGTTGTACCTCATCAAACTTTTTCCAGAGATTACGATTAAAAGTCGCCCGGTGCGTCGACGCTTTATTCGACAACTGCGCAAGAACTTGCGGGAAGTGCTCAAGGAATTGGATGAAGATATAAGTGTCACCGGTGAATGGGATGCTCTGGAAATAGAAACCAGTAATGAAAATCCAGGTATGCTTGCAACAATTAATGATCGGATTGCTTCAACTCCTGGAATTGCCAAAATTCTGCAAGTAGATAGACACCCATTACCAGCGATCGAAGAAATCTTTCAGTTAACCCGAGACGTCTATGGTGAACAAATTACGGGTAAAACATTTGCTGTTCGTTGCAAACGTACCGGTAAGCATCCATTTAAATCAGTTGATGTAGAACAGTACGTAGGAGAAGGACTAAAACAAAATTGCGAAACCGCAGGAGTAAAACTCAAGAATCCCGATATTTCCGTCCTTTTAGAAATTAGAGACGAATTCCTCTACATCATTAAAAGGCGAATTCCTGGACTGGGAGGATTTCCTCTTGGCTGTCAGGACTCAGTTCTGTCATTGATCTCAGGAGGATTCGATTCATCAGTATCAAGCTTTCTATCTATTAAACGCGGACTGCAAACTCATTACTGCTTTTTTAATTTAGGTGGTAAAGCCCATGAGCTGGCTGTCAAGGAAGTCGCTTTGTTTTTGTGGATTAAATATCACAGCTCCCATCGTGTGAAGTTTGTCTCAGTTCCCTTTGAAGGAATTGTCGAAGAGATACTTACTAAAATTGATGACTCTCAGATGGGAGTAGTTCTTAAGCGTATGATGCTGCGCGCGGCGGATGCTATAGCAAAAAAGATGAATATCAATGGTCTAGTAACTGGAGAAAGCGTTGCCCAGGTTTCAAGCCAGACCTTAAAGAATCTGGCAGTGATCGATTCCGTAACAGAAACCATGGTGTTGCGTCCACTCTGTACCTATGCCAAACAGGAAATTATCGATATAGCCAGAGAAATTGGTACCGAAGATTTTTCTAAAAACATTCCTGAATATTGTGCAGTTATCTCCAAGAATCCTACTACCCAAGCGAAATTAGAAAGAATTGAAAGCGAAGAAAGGCATTTCGATTTTGACAAACTGCAAGCAGCAATCGAGGCTTCCCACTATCAACTAATTACTAAAGTGGTTGATGACTTTAATAATGCGAGATCCGAAGTTACTATCGAAAAAAAGGTTAGTAATGGCAGTGTAGTTATCGATATTCGCCATCCCAACGAATTAGAAATTACCCCGTTACAAATAGCAGGCGCAGAAGTTCTAAACATTCCTTTCTATCAGCTCAGAACAATTTTTTCGAACTTGAATAAAGACACTCACTACCTACTTTATTGTGATAAAGGATTGATGAGCCGTTTGCAGGCCGCGCATCTCCAGGGTGAAGGTTTTAGCAATATAGGAGTGCTCGACTTGAAGTCCAGCATCTGATCGAATTCTCTCAATATCTACAGCCCGATTTTGCCAACTTAACTTCAGCGAGGACTCTCGTGTATACTCGCGCGCCTTTGCAGCAATTCCCTAAAACTTTCCTCCATATCATATGATCGAAAAAATTCGCAATATAGCCATCATTGCCCATGTGGACCACGGCAAGACTACTTTGGTTGATAAGCTTTTGCAGCAATCAGGAACGTTAGTGAGCCATGGCAAGCAAGTTGAGCGAATCATGGATTCTAACGATCAGGAGAGGGAGCGTGGCATCACGATTCTTGCTAAGAACACAGCAATAAATTGGCAGGATTACCGCATTAATATTGTTGATACACCGGGGCACGCAGATTTTGGAGGAGAAGTAGAACGAGTGCTGTCCATGGTAGACAGTGTGCTCTTACTAGTGGATGCGGTTGACGGGCCAATGCCGCAAACCCGTTTCGTAACTCAGAAAGCATTCGACCAGGGACTCAATCCGATCTTGATCATTAATAAAGTAGATCGCGATGGCGCTCGACCTCACTGGGTATTAGACGAAGTTTTCGATCTTTTTGACAAATTGGGTGCAAACGATACTCAGCTGGATTTTCCAGTGATATATGCATCGGCAACTGAAGGAACAGCAGGCTTAGAAGCTGAGAACTTGGCGGCTGATATGTTGCCGCTGTTTAATACAATAATTGAGAAGGTTCCAGCACCTGAGGTTGTCATAGATGCGCCACTGCAAATGCAAATTAGTGCACTGGATTACAGTAGCTATGTTGGTGTCATCGGTATTGGGCGTATTACTCGCGGTACTGTGATGCCAAACCAACAAGTTGTCGTCGTCGATCGTGAAGGAAATGAGCGCAAAGGAAAGTTGCTGCAGGTCAAAAGCCATTTAGGACTGGAGCGAATAGATGTGGAGGAGGCAACCGCCGGAGAAATAGTCTGCATAACCGGAATAGATGATTTAAAAATTTCCGACACTATCTGCGATCCTGAAAGTGTGGAAGCAATGCCAGTTCTGACTGTTGATAAACCAACAATAAGCATGACCTTTCAAGTAAATGATTCCCCTTTTGCCGGCCGGGAAGGAAAATTCCTCACCACACGACATCTGAAAGAGAGATTAGAACGAGAATTACTGCACAATGTTGCGCTAACAGTAGAACAAGGGAGTGAGCCGGATAAATATACTGTTTCAGGTAGAGGTGAGTTGCATCTCGCTGTACTGATTGAAAGCATGCGAAGAGAAGGTTATGAACTCGCCGTTTCCAAACCGGAAGTAATAGTTCAGATTAAAGATGGTAAAAAGCTTGAGCCCTATGAAGCGCTAGTTGTAGATTGTGAAGAACAACATCAAGGTGCAGTGATTGAAGAGTTGGGCGAGAGAAGAGCAGAACTAATAAATCTTCTTCCTGATGGAAAGGGCCGTGTGCGCTTATCCTACTTAATATCGACAAGAGGACTAATTGGATTTAGATCGCAGCTTTTATCGATTACTTCAGGATCGGGAATCATGACTCATGTATTCGAGCATTATGAAGAATACAAAGAAATAGAATTGGCAACTCGGAAGAATGGAGTATTGGTTTCTATGGTTAAAGGAAAAACTTTGGCCTATTCCCTATTTAATCTACAAGATAGGGGTCGCTTGTTTATTGAGCCAAATACTGAAGTCTATGAAGGAATGATTGTTGGGCTGCATAGTCGAGATAATGATTTAGTTGTTAATCCCACGAAAGCGAAACAACTTACAAATATTCGAGCAGCTGGAAGTGATGAGAATATTTTATTAACTCCGCCTATCTCTCACAGTTTGGAACAAGCAATGGAATTTATAGCCGAAGATGAGCTCGTTGAAGTGACGCCAGCGCATGTGAGACTGAGAAAGAAATACTTAACTGAAAATGAACGTAAAAGAATGAGTAAAGGAGCTGCTGCCAGAGGTTAGACTTTTCTAATTTCTGAATCTTTACTAGCGCAGGCCTTTGAGCTGACCTACTATTGGAGACGTTTCAGCCATTAAATTGTGAACCTACTATATAGAAGCAATATGCAGAAAGCATCATGCTAGTTCTATTCCCAGAAATAAAACCTTATAAGCGAAACCAAATTATGGTGTCGGACATCCACGAGTTGTATCTGGATGAATCCGGCAACCCAGACGGGATTCCAGTACTATTTGTACATGGGGGACCTGGTGGAGCTTGCGATGCTAGCTCCCGGCGGTTTTACGATCCCCAAGTATTTCGGATCATCACCTTTGATCAGAGAGGTTGTGGTAGGTCGACTCCCCATGGTTCCTTAGATGAAAACACAACTGATCATTTAATAAGTGATATCGAGAAAATTCGCGAACATCTGGAAATTGATCAATGGATTCTGTTCGGTGGTTCCTGGGGCTCTACTTTGAGTTTGCTTTATGCTCAGGCCTATCCTGAACGCGTATCAGCTCTTATATTGCGTGGCATTTTTCTTTGCAGACAATGTGACCTGGATTGGGTATATAAGGATGGTACGAACAGAATTTTTCCTGACTATTGGGAAGATTTTGTAAAACCGATTGTTGAAAGTGAGCGGGGTGATTTGGTGCAAGCCTATTATGAGCGGCTCACCGGGGAAGATGAGCTTGCTCGAATGGCTGCGGCAAAAGCCTGGGCTGCTTGGGAAGGTAATTGTGCAAAACTGCGGCCCAGCTCTGAATTCGTGGCCAGGCTTACAAAGCCTCACAATGCCCTTGCACTTTCCCGAATTGAGACACATTACTTCGTAAACAAAGGATTTGTTGAAGAGAATCAGATTCTTAAAAACATAAGTGTAATTCGCGATATTCCTGGACACATTATTCATGGGCGTTACGATGTATTGTGTCCGCTTAATAACGCCTTGGCGCTGAGCCATCAATGGGCGAACTCGGAATTACACATTGTTAGGGATGCTGGTCATGCAGCTTCTGAGCCCGGTACTGTCGATGCGCTAATTCGGGCGACACAAGATATTGCGAAAGAATTGCAGACCGCTGGCTGAATAATTCACTGATGATCGCGCTAATTCAAAGGGTTAATTACGCAAAGGTTGTAATTGAGGATCAACTTTATTCAGAAATTAATAAAGGTATTCTTGCTTTAATTGGTATTGAAAAAGAAGATACCAATGCCACCGCCGAAAAACTTGTAGAACGAGTTCTTTCCTATCGAATTTTTGCAGACGTTGAAGACAAGATGAATTTGAGCGTTAAAGATATTGAAGGTGGAGTAATGTTGGTTTCACAATTCACTTTGGCTGCAGCGACCGATAAAGGACTAAGACCAAGTTTTTCTTCAGCAATGCCACCACATCAAGCCAAAACAATCTTCAATCATCTTGTTGACGTTGCAAAAACTAATTACGCTAAAATTGGCACAGGGCAGTTTGGTAATGAGATGAAGATAAGTTTGGAGAACGATGGGCCGGTGACTTTTCGGCTTGAAGTCTAGCTAATTTGCTACTGGCCTGCTGCGGCTTCTTCTTCGGCTTGCTTTTTAAGCATTATCCTTCCAGCTACAATTCCTAATTCGAATAATGCCCACATTGGAAGGGCAAGCATTGATTGTGTAAAGGGATCGGGTGGTGTCAACAGCATCGCTATAACGAAACAACCGACGACTACGTAAGGCCGCTTCCCAGATAGAGAATTTGGTTCTGCCAAGCCAGCCCAAATACAGAGAAACACGGCAATTGGTATTTCAAAGGCGATGCCAAAGGCCAAGAAAATAGTTAAAGCAAAACTAAGCGTGCTATTGATATCTGGCGCAACCTGAACTCCTTCTGGAGCCACTGAGATAAAAAAGGAAAACACGATTCCAAATAAAATATAGCGAGCAAAAGCGATTCCCGCATAAAAAAGTGCAACGCTGGAAATGAACAAGGGAATCGCCAGTGCTTTCTCATTCTTATAAAGACCAGGCGCAATGAACGACCAAAGCTGGTACAAGATATAGGGTGCTGCTAGTACGAAGGCCACATAAAACGTTAGCTTAAAAGGAGCGAAGAAAGGGGATGTTGGATCGATCGCTATCATCGATGAGCCTTCTGGCAATGCTTGAATCAGAGGAAGCGCTACATAATTATAGATATCATTTGCCCAGTAAAACAAAGCCAGAAAGAACACGACGATGGCAGTAACGCATTTCAAAATGCGATCGCGCAGCTCGATCAAATGATCGATCAGTGTTAATTCTTTTTCTTCTTCAGCTGATACCATCGTTTTGCTTTACTGTTTCCTCGTCAGTAGATTCGTTGTTGACTGCTTTAGGATTGCCGCTAGGTTTATAAATTTCTTTTGCAACTTCTTCTACATGATCAGAAACTTCCTGAAGCTCTTCTTGAATTGATTTCTCGTCCTTGTCAGAGTTTTGATCATCTGTTGCGTTGGACGCACCGGGATCGAAGTTATCCGTATTTACGATTTTGTTTACTGAGGTTTCAGTTTCTTTAGCAACTGATTCAACTTTTTCTTTAGCCTCATCGATTTGAGCTAAAACTGATTCATTATGCAATTGTCGTCGAATTTCGTCGGTATTTAATTCTCTTTCTATTTCCGCTTTCACTTTATAAAAAGAACGTCGGAATCGACCTATCCAAAGCCCAGCAGTTTTTACAGCCATAGGGAGCCTCTCTGGTCCAATTACGACCAGGGCGACAATTAAGATTAAGAGAATTTCGGTTGAATGAATGTTAAACATCGACTGAAGTCGTGCAGTTGACTGCAGCTTGCACTGGAGATTAAGAAGCTTCTTTAGTTTCCACTTTCTCCGCAGTTGCTTCTATAGTTTCACCTGCGGATTCATCGGATTCTTCAGAGTCTGCTTCAGCCTGATCATCTTTCATTGCAGTTTTAAATCCTTTTAAGGCGCCACCGAGATCAGAGCCTAAGTTGCGCAGCTTTTTAGTCCCGAAAAGCATTACTACGATCAATAAAATAATCAGTAGTTGCCAAATGCCAATTCCACCTACACCCATGATAAACCTCCAATACCAACAGCAAACTTACTTGTTGGTTTCAATTTTACGTGAAGCCTTTTCTTCAAGGCCAGATACGTTAAACCTATTTTCTAATTCGTTTAGAACTTGCTCAGGTCCTAAATCCAAATGGCTCAACATAACCATTGTGTGAAACCAAAGGTCTGCAGTTTCATGTACAACTGCTGCTTTGTTTTCTTCAGAATTGTTTTCGCATTCTTTTGCAGCTTCAATCGTCTCACTAGCTTCTTCGCTAACTTTTTCAAGAATCTTTTTTAGACCTTTCCCATGCAAACTGGCTACATAAGATGAGTCGCTAGAAGCGGATTTTCGCTGTTCAATAACGGCTGCCAATTCCTCTAGTACTTTGTTCATGTTAACACTCAACGCCTAGCGCAAACACCTGGGGTGTTTAAGAATTTCCGTACATTTCTGCCGGATCTTTAAGGACGGGTTCACTAGCTTCCCATTCACCATTCTCTAGTTTCTGGAAAAAGCAGCTCTCACGGCCTGTGTGACAGGCGATACCGCCAATTTGCTGGACTTTGAAGCACAATGTGTCATTGTCGCAGTCCATATATACATCTACAAGTTTTTGTACATTTCCTGACTCTTCGCCTTTGCGCCACAGTCTAGAGTGGGATCTCGACCAATAAATAGCTCTTCCTTCTTCTATAGATGCCTGCAGAGATTCTCTATTCGCCCAGGCTTGCATTAACAAGCGCCCAGACTCAACATCTTGGGCAACCACAGGAACTAAGCCATCTTCATTCCAGTTAACTTTATCTAAAAAGGAAGACATCGGATAAGTATGCGCTCTCAACGTTTAAAACTCAAAAGATAGAAACCCACTGCTGTTAATCCCAGCGTCACAATTGAAATATTCGAAACGAAACTTCCAACTGCCGGAATCAGCGTAGCTCCTGCAAGTACTAGCGCGGTTATTCCTACATTTTTTGCACGTCGTTTTGCAAGCCGTTCTTTTTCAACCTGCAGTTCTTTTTGTGCACGAATAGATTCATTGATTGCCTCTAGCTCACTTGACTGTTCAATGGCTTTTATCAACAGAAAAGGTAAACGTGGAAGCTGCTCGATATATTTTGGAATATTTTCTTGCATCTTGCTCAACAAAGTAAAGGGATTAAGTCTTTTAGTATTCCAATCTTCTAAATATGGCAGTGCCGTTTTCCATAAATCCAATTCTGGATAGAGTTGTCGTCCTAATCCTTCTATATTGAGTAAAGTTTTTTGCAGTAGTACTAAGGAAGGTTGTACTTCCATGTTGAATCTTCCTGCAGTCCGAAATAGTTGAACTAGGAGTTGCCCAAAAGAAATATCTTTTAAAGGTTTTTCAAAAATTGGTTCGCAAACCATGCGTATTGCAGATTCAAATTCATGTACTTTGGTATTTTTAGGAACCCAGCCACATTCCACATGCAGCTCGGCCACTCTACGGTAGTCCCGCTTAAAAATCGCAAGTAAATTTTTAGCTAAATACTCCTGATCATCATCAGTTAAAGAACCAATAATGGCACAATCAATAGCAATGTATTGAGGATTGTCTGGATTTTCTCTCGAAACAAAAATGTTTCCAGGGTGCATATCAGCATGAAAAAAATTGTGCTCAAAAACTTGAGTGAAGAAAATACCTACACCTGTTTCAGCCAACTTTTTTAAATCAATTTTTGATTCATTAAGTTGACTGATATCTGTAACCGGTATCCCATGAATTCGCTCCATGACTAAAACGTTTTTGCGTGTGTAATCCCAATACACCTTAGGAACATAAAGAGTTGAAATTTCCTCGAAGTTATTTCTAAGTTGGGATGTATTTGCGGCCTCTGACTGCAAATCTAGCTCATCATAAATAACTTTTTCATAATCATTTACAACTTCGATTGGGCGTAGTCTTTTTCCTATTGCTGAATTATTTTCAATTAAATCTGCTACCCACTTGAGCAGGCGAATATCGGCGTCAACTGTTTTCTCAATGCCTGGGCGAATAACTTTTACAACGACCTCTTCGCCACCTAGTAATTCGGCTTTGTGGACTTGCGCGACTGATGCAGATGCAAAAGGTTCTGAATCTAATTTTCCAAATACACTCTTCGTTTCTAAACCTAAAGCATCTTCGACTATTGACTCAATGGATGGTGAAGTAAACGGAGGAACATTATCCTGCAGAGATTGTAGCTCATCAGCGAGTTCTTTATCTAAGAAGTCTCTTCTAGTTGAAAGCAATTGGCCAAACTTTATGTAGATTGGGCCAAGTTCTTCCATCGCCAATCTTAAGCGTCGACTCTTTGAGTCATTCATCGAGCTGGCGTGTCCTCCAATTCGATAGGGAGTTAAGAACAAACGAATCCACCATGCGCCTGGTTGCTGCACTAGAAACTCATCAAGGCGATACTTACCGACGACTCGAAGAATTTTTAATAAACGAGGTAGATGGGACACTTCACGGGCTCTGCTGATTAGCGGGGGAGCAAAGATAGCACCAGAAAACCCTGCAAACAAGAAACGAGATGGAAAAAAATGAGTGTTTTCAGTCGTTTAGTTCTTCTAAACGTTGATAAAGCAAGTCTGTTTTGGCTTTAACACGATCGATTTTGAAGCGCAGAGCATCTAGGTCTTCATTGAATTTTTCGACATTGGCAACATAAGGCACATAGCGAGCTTCTTCCATGATGTAGTCATTCAAATTTTTCTTGAATCGCTTTTTGGTGTCCGAACTCCAGACCTTCAAGTTCTTAACTAACTCATCAACTTCGTTGGTAACAACATCACCCGTAATAGGAGTGGCCAAATCAGACCATTGAATATCGAGTGACTGAATTGTCTTCAGCAGCTCCTGAACGAATTGCGCATCACCTGAAATTTCGATTTTTAAATTTGCTAAGGGAGCTTCCTTATTACTGGCTAATGTATTCAGTAATTCAGTTACTTCTCCAGAAACAGATGCAGTTGCTTCGATACTTAACTCTTCTGCTGAAGCTGCATTTAAACTTATACGATCTGAATTGATAAAGGCCGTCGCATAAATCGTCGGAGTATGAACTTTAATTTCAAGGCTTTTTCCTACGAATTGGGCAAACTGCGCTTTAACATGATTGTCCGTCGAGAGGAGATGGTTTATAGCTTGCTCTGCTGGCCATAATGCTGCTGTCCTGAACAAGTTTGTCATGATGATTTAAATCCTAAATGAATTGCACAAATGCCATTCAATACGTCATGGTACTTACAATTAATTAGGCCGGCATTTCTCATCATTTCTAATAAGATTTCCTGGTCGGGATGCATGCGAATCGATTCGATCAAGTAGCGATAACTATTGGCATCGCCCGTGATTAGTTTCCCTGCAGCAGGCCATAGCGAAGAAAAAATGTCATAAGCCTTACCAATAAATTGATTCTTAGGTTTAGAAAATTCCAATACTAAGACTCGACCGCCAGGCTTTAGGACTCGTTCCATAGATTTCAATGCTGCATCTTTGTTTGTAACGTTTCTTAATCCGTATGCTATGCAGATGCAGTCGAAAGTTTTGTCCGCGAAGGGTAATTCTTCCGCGTTAACCTGGACGAACTGAACATTATCAATTTTTCCGGCATCAATAATTCGATCCCTTCCCACTTCAAGCATGGCATCGTTAATGTCTGCAAGCACAACTTGTCCTTCGTCTTCAACAATGGTGGAAAATCTCAAACTGAAATCACCGGTTCCACCGGCTAGGTCCAACACTTTTTGACCGGGTCGTAACGCACTTAGCTCGATGGTAAATCTTTTGATTAGTCTGTGGGTTCCAAGAGACATGATGTCATTCATTACGTCATACCGGTTCGCCACAGAGCGAAAAACCCGCCCAACTTTTTCCTGCTTTTCCTCCATAGGAACTTCTTCATAACCGAAGTGGGTAGTCTCTTGATTATTTGATGTGTCGTTCACGAATTGCTACCTTAACCGGGTTTTATATGAATAACTTGTGTATCAGCAGGTAGTGATTCTCGAGTTTTTCCTGCGGCCTGCAATTTTGCGAGATAAGAGATCCATAGTTCTTTCTCATCTTGACCTAATTCACGCAGATATTCCCAACTGTAAATTCCAGTATCATGGCCATCATCGAAGACAAGTTTAACCGCATAGTTTCCTACCGGTTGCACATTTACAAGTTTTACGTGGCGTTTTCCCGATTGCAGAACTTCCTGACCTTTGCCATGCCCTCTTACTTCAGCAGATGGAGAGTGCACACGCAAGAATTCTGCGCTAAGGGAACAACTCGATCCATCATGATAGCAAAGCTCGAGGATCGCTGATTTTTTGTGCAACTTAATGTCAGTAAGGGCGTAATCAGTCATGCGGGTGCCGTTTAGAGAATGTAGCGACTGAGATCTTCATCTTTTGCTAACTCATCGAGCTGTTTTTCGACATAGGCTTTATCGATAACCAATTCTTTGTCTGCACTGACTGCCATGTCCGCAGCAGAAAATGAAACTTCTTCAAGAAGTCTTTCCATTACCGTGTGTAATCGACGGGCCCCGATATTTTCGGTGCGTTCATTAACTTGCCATGCAGTTTCCGCAATTTTTTGAATTCCATCTTTGCTGAAACGAATTTGTAAGTCTTCTGTGCCAAGCAGAGCTTGGTATTGTTCAGTTAAAGATGCATCAGGTTCTTCCAGGATTTTTTCAAAATCTTCCGCAGAAAGGGGGTCTAGTTCCACTCGAATAGGCAGACGGCCTTGCAGCTCAGGTATAAGATCGGAAGGCTTTGATAAATGAAACGCGCCGGAAGCTATAAACAGAATGTGATCGGTTTTAATACTACCGTGCTTTGTTGATACAGTTGATCCTTCAATAAGCGGTAACAAATCTCTTTGCACGCCTTCACGGGAAACACTTGCATTTCCATGTTCGTGTTTATTGGTTACTTTGTCTATTTCATCCAGAAACACTATGCCGGTCTGTTCGGTGGCCTCGACTGCTCGATTCTTAATTTCTTCTTCGTTGATAAGCTTTGCCGCTTCCTCGTCTTTGACAACTTTAAGCGCTGCATTCACAGTCATTCGTCGAGAGCGTTTACGACCTGTGTTCATATTGCTAAACATTGATTTAAGCTGACTGGTCATATCCTCTAACCCGGGTGGTGCCATGATCTCAACACCGGTTGGAGCTTCTGAAAGCTTTATCTCAATTTCTTTTTCATCCAACTCTCCTTGACGCAATTTCTTACGAAATACTTGCCTTGCGCTGGATTTATTGGGGTCTTCCTGAGGTTTTTCGTCGGAGCGTGCCTGAGGTAACAAGGCATCAATTATGCGTTCTTCCGCTAAATCTTCAGCAAGATGTTGCACCTTTTGAATTTCAGTTTCTCGAATCATCTTTACTGCTACATCTATAAGATCCCGAATAATAGAATCTACGTCTCTGCCCACATAACCGACTTCGGTAAATTTTGTTGCTTCTACTTTTATAAATGGTGCCTGCGCCAGTCTTGCCAGTCGTCGGGCAATTTCAGTTTTTCCAACACCGGTAGGACCAATCATAAGAATATTCTTGGGAGTGATTTCTGTGCGCAACTCTTCACCTAGTTGCATGCGTCGCCAACGATTGCGTAATGCAATGGCCACAGCGCGCTTGGCTTTGTTTTGCCCCACAATGTGCTTGTCTAATTCAGAGGTAATCTCTCTAGGTGTCATCATGGTCATTAATGAATCCATTTAATTGAACTGGAGTTATTTCTAGTCAACTTCCAATTCTTCAATAGTGTGTATTTGATTAGTGTAGACGCAAATATCAGCCGCAATAGTAAGGCTTTTTTCTACAATTTCTTTTGCACCCAATTCTGTGTTTTGAATAAGCGCGCGAGCAGCAGACAAAGCGAATGGTCCGCCGGACCCAATTGCCATGATTGAATCTTCCGGTTCGATCACGTCGCCATTACCAGTGACGATTAACGAAGCTTCTTTATCCGCTACTACTAATAGAGCTTCGAGTCGTCTTAATGCTCTCTCTGTTCTCCACAGCTTGGCTAATTCGACGGCAGCTCGCACCAACTTGCCATGATGTTTCTCTAACTGTTCTTCAAATCTTTCGAACAGAGTAAATGCATCGGCGGTGCCTCCGGCGAATCCTGCGAGAACTTGATCTTTATAAAGACGACGAACTTTTCGTGCGTTTCCTTTCATTACAGTGTTGGCCTGGGAAACTTGGCCGTCGCCGCCAATTACAACTTTATTCTCTCGTCTTACCGAGACAATAGTTGTGCCGTGATATTGATCCAATGAATCTCTCCTGTACTTATTTCTTTAAAAGTATCACAGAAGCTAGAAAATATGGGACTTCCGCCCAATTTCAAGTGGGCTAAATGAATCTATTCTTGGGAATCTAGAGTGGAAAGGCGTGAGGCTGACTCTTGCAGTTGAATGGTCAGACTCGGAATGCTGTTGCGACCCAACAATTGTTGCGCTTCATTAAGCTGGACACTGGTGCTATAGGGCCCTGTTTGCACTAAGTACAGCGTTCTGCCGGGCAACTCTTCAGGCTTTACGATCACGTTCAAACCCAGAGCTAATTGGCGCTGCATTTCTTTTTCGGCTAATTCACGTTGCTGAAAAGCACCAGTTTGCAGCATAAAAGTACCAGTGATTTTTTCGCTCACCAGTTCAACCGGTTTTGCATCTGTTGGAACTTCGTATCGAGGGAGTTCTGTGTAAAACTCAAAATCTATGGCGTTATCAACGGGTTCATCTGCGAGAGTCTCGGCTTCTGCCGCATTCTGAGATGCTACTACTGTAGGTTGGGCAACATTTAGCTGAGGAACATTTCCAGATAAGTAAAAAAGCACACAAGCGAAAACACCAATGGTGATACCCACTAGTACACCAGTGAACATAAGAGACCAGGCAGGAGGAGCTTCCACTGGTATTTGTTCTAGGAGCGGCTCAGGTCGAATTTTAGCGAAATCTTGGGTCATACTACTTTGCTTATTATAAGCTATTGAATTTTAATATTTTTTTATTTGAGAAATCCTTTTGCCACCTCAATTATCGGTAACAAGGCTGGAAGCTATAGTGCATAAGTCGCTCTTTGTGAGCAAGCCAGCAGAACTAGATCATCTCCCGAGGATCTACGTCCAGGCTCCAGCGTAAGTTTCTCGAGAGTTTAATTTGGTCTATTTGATAGACAAACTGGGTTAAGAATTGTTGCATTGTATTCTTGGTTTCAGTTTTAAAAAGCAGGTGGGCTCGATAGCGACCCGCCTTTTTTTCCATTGGTGCCGGCATCGGACCGACTGTTCGAATGTTTGAATTCGATTCTCGAATTAGCCTATTGGAAACTTTATTCATTTGTTGCAACAGGTTTATTGATTCATTAAGAGTGTTTCCTTCTGCTTTTAAAAGAACGAGTTGAGCGAATGGCGGCATGGAAGCCGCTTTTCTTTCTTCCATTAAATACATTGCCAGTTCTTTGTAATTTGTCTGGGTAAGCTGAGTAAGTACTTTATGAGTTGAGTGGCGAGTTTGAATCGCTACTTCGCCAGATTTTTTTGCTCTTCCTGCTCGTCCTGAAACCTGTGCAACTGTCTGGGCCATAAATTCCTGACCACGAAAATCTGGACTGAACAATCCAGCATCCGCATCGATGATTGCAACTAATGTAATAGCTGGAAAATGATGCCCCTTAGCTAACATTTGTGTGCCTAGCAATATGCAAGGTTCCCCGGTCAGGATTTGATTCAACATGGAAGTGAGTTTGTTTTTACTCCGAGTGCTATCTCGATCTATGCGAATGACCGGGAAAGTTGAGAATCGCTGTTCTAAAAATTTCTCTAGTCTTTGTGTACCTGCGCCAATTGTTTCGAGTGCTTCACCATTACAAGTTGGACAAACTGCAGGAATGTGTTTGGTAATTCCGCAATGGTGGCAGCGTAAGCTTGGCGGTTTTGCATGCACGGACATTTGGGAAACACAGTCTTCACACTCGGCAATCCATCCACAGTTTGCGCAACTTAAGATGGGTGCAAAGCCTCTGCGGTTTATAAATACCAATACCTGATTACCAGCAGTGAGGTGTTGATCGATTTTGTACAGCAATTGTTCTGAGAACCCAGAATCAAGAATTTCATTTGCGGTATCAATTATCGTTGTTGCTGATGCAATCGCACCTCCCGCTCGTTCTGAAAGAGTTAAGTAGGAGAACTTTTTTGCCTCTGCGTTTTGTAAACTTTCTAGACTTGGGGTCGCGGATCCTAAAATGATAGGAACGTTTTCCTCACGACCACGCATAACAGCAACATCACGAGCTGAATATCGGAAGCCATCTTGCTGTTTAAATGAGCCATCGTGTTCCTCGTCTACAATAATAAGACCAAGATTAGGCAATGGTGTGAAAATTGCTGAGCGAGTGCCGATTATTATAGCGACAGATCCGGCACGAGCTTTCCTCCATGCTTCTAATCGGTCGTTGTCAGTGAGATCCGAATGCAAAACTGCAATAGGGCAGTCGAATCTATTGCTAAATCGAGTAACCGTTTGTGGAGTTAATCCTATTTCAGGTACCAGTACCAAACATTGCCGGCCTTCGCTTAGATGATGCTGCATTACTTGCATGTAAATTTCTGTTTTTCCCGAGCCGGTAACACCATCAATTAAGAAACAGTTGAATTTATCTCCATTAAGTTTTATCGCTTCGAAGGCTTGCTGCTGTTGAGAATTTAACTTCAGTGAGTTTGGATTGATGGAATTCAAGGGAGGGAACAATTCCAACGAGTTCTGATTTCTTTCAGTCCTTTCCACGATTTTTTTTCTTCAAGCGATTTAATAATTACTGCACTAAAACCTGCTAATTCGATCTCATCTTTGGTAGCACTGGGTTTCTTATTAAAAAATTCCAGTAGTGCTTTTTGTTTGGGAGCGCGACTTAGAGAATCCAATGTCGGCTGATCGACATTACTGCAAGCTTGATAAACAACTTCTTGCGGGTATAAGGATCTACTGCTGCGTAACTTTCCTGGGCTTGCTGCGCTTAAGACTTCCCCTACAGGATGGTGGTAATACTGTGCACACCATTGGAGCAAGTTGAATAACTTTGTTGGAAATATTGGTTCAGAATCCAATACTGCATGAATAGGCTTAAGTTTGTGTGGTTCCAGCTCCGAGTTTGCCGCTTTGTCTAATACGTAAGCAACGACTTTGCGACGCCCAAATTGAACCTGTACGCGGGTTCCAGCAGTAATCGACTGATTTGACTCAGGTGGTAAATAGTCAAAAACTCTTCTTAGTGGCGAAGGAACTGCGACTTTATAAATAAGTCCTTGGTATCCACTTGAGATTGAGGCTGACATTAGTACTTAACCGAATTGGAACTTAATTTGTCATCATACTAAATAGAAATGGAATTATACGTAAATTTGAGTGTCTGCAACTCTTCAATGGTGGGCTCAGGGCTGGGTCAGAAAAAAGTGTTGGTTTATACTCCAGTCTTCGGTGTCGTGAGCAGAAAACAAGGGAGCAGAAATGTCAGAGCAGGTGCCTGCCGAATTACTTCAAGCGCGAAACAAGATAGACCAAATTGATCGCCAACTGGTCGAGCTGCTTGCTGCGCGATTTCAGCTGACTCTTAAAGTGGGTTTACTAAAGGCAGATCAAGGACTAGCGGCCTTCGATGAATCCCGTGAGGCCCAAAAGCTGGATGAGTTAAGAGAACTTTGCCAGGAGCAGGGTCTTGATCCGGAACTCATTGCCGAACTGTTTAAACGCATCATGGAAGAAGTAGTTAAAAACCATAACAAGTTAAAGGACGTTTAATCTCAACTGCCCTTAGGGCGCTTGCCAATCGGCATATCTCTGTTAGAATGCACGCCCCCACTGATAGTGAGGTGGGACAAAAGTAGATGTGGTGCCTGGTAGAGAACCAATCCAGGTAGCGACGTCAACTAAGAGGAAGAATCATGAAAACAGATATTCACCCTAATTACGGCCCTATTAAGGCTACCTGTAGCTGCGGCAATGTCATAGAAACTAAATCTACCTTAGGCAAAGACATTCTTATTGAAGTTTGCTCAGAGTGCCATCCGTTCTATACCGGCAAGCAGAAAATCCTAGACTCCGGTGGTCGGGTGGACAGATTTAAGCGCCGCTTCGGCAATAGAAAACTCTAATCTAGTTTTCATCGGATATCGTTCCAAATTTGCGGATCGCTTAAGAAAGCGGTCTTCTGCTTTTTGTCCTCGCTTAATCCTCGCCTATCCAAAAGGTATGTCTCGAATTTCGCTTCGAGACGACTGCATCCCATCTTACTTAAGCAATCTTTCGATCTTTAAAATTTTGGCCGTGGAGAACTTCGGAGAAACCCTAATTAGAAGATTATCTCTGTGGAGAGTTCTTCCTCGTCTTCCTCGTTAATTTCAAGCCCAGGAAGTTGTGTGTCGATGAGCTCTGGAGCGTTTTCGCTGCGAAAGTATTCGAAGATGGCGTTTGGATCACCAGGGGTTGCGGGTTGTCCACTGATCTCATCGATTAGACGGTCGACAATTCCATCTGGTCGACTCATGGTATTTTCTGGTGCATCTTCAAGTGCTTCGCGCATGAAATCGATCCAGATTGGTACGGCTACTGTTGCGCCTTGTTCGCGCTCACCCAACGGCTCGGGGCGATCGAAACCAACAAACACGGTTGTGGCTATGTCTTTATTGAAGCCGGAGAACCAGAGTTCTGTAGGACCATTCGTAGTACCTGTTTTCCCGCGCAGATCTCCACGCCTGAGTTCGCGATAAACCCGGTTGCCGCTGCCTTCGGTAATAACTGATTCCAACATAGAGTTAAGAATATAGGCGATCCGTTCATCAATGATCCGTGGTGCTGGAATTATTGGATTGCCGCCTTCATTAGCCTGTTGACTACAATCTTCACAAACCACGAGAGGGTTTGATTGATAAAGTAATCCGTCTATCTCTGTAGAAATTTCTTTGATATACCAGGGATCGATTTTGTAGCCACCATTCGCTATAGCTGAGTAACCCGTTACAATTTCGAGCGGTTGAACATCTCTGCTTCCCAACGCGACTGTTAAATCATTGTTTGGAAAATTCTGAGTTTGAAAACCGAACTTAGCAGCGAAGGGGAGTACTTTGTCAGAGCCTAGCTCGTCATAAAGGCGCACTGCTGGAACGTTGCGAGATTCTTTTAGCGCGAAGCGCAAAGTAATCGGACCGAGAAAATTATTTTCGTAATTATTAGGCCGATAGTCGCCGCGAGTAATTGGTGCGTCATTTATTATGCTGGACGGTGAATAGCCGTGTTCTAAAGCCGCACCATAAAGAAATGGTTTAAAGTTTGATCCAGGCGGGCGAGGCGTGATTGCACGATTAACCTGGCTGCGACGAAAATCGTAGCCGCCCACTAGTGCGAGGATTTCTCCATTATTAGGAGACATTGAAACTAAGGCACCTTGAATATCTGGAACCTGGCCTAGTTCCCATTCCTCTTCATCACTTTTAACTCGAATCAAGTCGCCAACTTCAACTGCATCCGAGGCGCTAGACGGAGGGGGCCAAGCTTCGTTTCTGCTGCGAAATGTATACGCCCAGGTCATTCCTTCCCACGGAACTGTTATTTTTTCGCCAGTCTTAAGGAGTGCATCAAAAGATTGGTTTTGAACATCGGTAACTATCGCTGGCATTTGATTGCCGTATGTTGGAATAGGCCCCAGATGCTCTAACCAGCCTTCTATTGGGTCATCGGGATCAGGAGGGTAGTTTGCATCGGGGCCTCGATAGCCATGACGCTTATCGTAATAAGTTTCTAAACCATCGATCACCGATTTATTGGCTGCTAGTTGCAAGTCGCCATCGATACTGGTGGTGACTTCGAAACCACGGGTATAAGTCTCTTCACCAAACTGGTCGTAAAGAGTCTGTCGAACCATTTCCGCAACATATGGAGCGGGTACTGCTATGTTTCGATTACGTCGATCCGCAGTGATCGGTGCATCGTTGGCAGCTTCGAATTCATTCTGCGTAATCATGTTTTCGTTGAGCATATTGCGTAGACGCGTCTCTCTTCTATCTAGTGCTCGCGATGGATTACTAAATGGATTACAAGCGGATGGGCAGGGTAATAAAGAAATCATCATGGCTGATTCCGCCAGGGTAAGTTCGCTGACATCTTTGCCATAGTAAACAAAAGAAGCAGCGCCGATACCATCGGCTCCGGCACCAAAATAAATTGTATTCAGGTAAAGGGTAAGAATTTCTTCCTTGGTAAGTTCTCGTTGAATCTGCAAGGCAAAAGGAATCTCTTTAAACTTTCGTAGATAAACATTGTCACTATCGAAAGAGAGATTATTTGCCAATTGCATGGTAATCGTGCTGCCACCACCTAGACGCCGACCCGTGATAAATCCATAAAACCCTCGAAGAAGACTTTGCACATCAACTCCAGGATGGGAGTAGAAGCGGACATCTTCGGTGGCGATAAGAGCATTTATCAAAACTTCCGGAACATCTTCGTATTGCACCGGATTTCGGCGATTGCCTAGCTCGTCAATCAAGCGATTGTCTGCTGTATAAATTCGCAGCGGGGTTTCTAATTGTACATCTCGATAGGTTTCTGCAGCGGGAAGCAAGGGAGCAAGGTATAAATAGGCTGCCATTGCGACCATTACACCACTGGTTATGCCCGTAGCCACTAGTAGCCCGGTCCATTTGGAGATGATTTTTAACTTAAGTTTCACAGATTGTCAGTTTGCACCAAGGAAATTTTGAAGATTCGCTAGATACACTCTTTTTATTAGTCGGACTTCTGCCGTAAAGCCCTTAATTACTGGCAAAAACCTCGAAAGGTGACCAAACATTATACACCTGCGGTTAGCGAGGCCCATCTTGTATGACATTTTGACCGATTCAAGGTCAAAATTTATAAAGAATGCTGTTCAATTTTTAAGCAATTTTGGACAATTATTGCTTTAGTTGTGCTTAGCTTTAGACCGTTGCGTTGCGATTTTTCATATTGCTGTCAAAAATTCTCTTGCCGTGCAGTTGGCGAGGCCTCCAGAGATTTTGGCTTGGTCTTAAACGTAATTTGATTGAATAATTGGTCGCGTCATTCGTTCATCATTAAAAAGCTAAGTTGTTAATTTTGAAAGTTTGGTAATTAAGGAAAACTATGCAAAATTTATATTTTGGCGATACTGATAATCGAAAGAAAATTTGGTCGAAATTTGCTAAATTATTGTTATTGTTAGTATTATTCTCAGCCAGGCTTGTTCCCTAAGGAAAATACGACTACCGAAACCAAAACGCCATTGCTTAGAGATGTTCCTTGCCTCGGCAACTTGTATAAGCGCACCTTGAGCGAGACTCGTCGAACCGAATTGCTAATCTTCATTACTCCGAAGATTATTGCCGATATCGCAATTAGATCATTTAGATTCTACTGATCTCATTGTCACCGCGTTCTACAATTTGCGGTTACAATTGCTCCCACCTTATTTCTTGTGGAAAGGTCAATGAAATTTCTGGGTAATGTTTTCCTAGTAGGTCCGATGGGAGTTGGAAAAACCACTATAGGGAAAATTCTCGCAGAACAATTGGGTCTGCAGTTCTTCGATTCCGACCGAGAGATTGAAACTTCAACCGGGGCTGATATTCCTTGGATTTTTGATGTTGAGGGAGAGAGTGGATTTCGTACCAGAGAATCAAAAATGATTGATCAGCTCAGTGGCAAATCGAACATTGTGCTCGCAACCGGCGGCGGCGCGGTTCTCGCGGAAGAAAACAGAAAGTACCTTTCAGAGCGCGGCACAGTCGTTTATTTGCAAGCTTCCATCGCTCAACAGGCAGAGCGTACAAGCAGGGATAAGAATCGACCGCTATTAAAAACGGATGATCCGGAAAAAAAGATTCGTGAATTAATGGAATTAAGAGAGCCTTTATATAAAGGGATTGCAGACATTGTAATCGATACCAACAAACACAATGCTCGCTCAGTTAGTCAAGAGATAAATAAGATTTTGCAACAGCAATCAGATTAGAACGACAGATATTT
The DNA here is from genome assembly GCA_045565735.1 of Pseudohongiellaceae bacterium. GTDB lineage: Bacteria > Pseudomonadota > Gammaproteobacteria > Pseudomonadales > Pseudohongiellaceae > UBA9145. The sequence continues at coordinate 14,485 of JBJLER010000050.1, read as the reverse complement.
AATAATGCAAACAGTCAATGTTGATCTTGGAGATCGGAGCTATCCAATTTTTATTGGAGCGGATCTGCTTAAAGACGATTCGATACTTGCTCCTTTCTTGGGGAAGGGCCGTGTAATTGTGATTACGAATGAGGTAGTAGCCCCTCTTTACCTAGAAACTGTTAAGGATTTATTAGGCAAGCAGTTTAGTTCCGCAGTAATTCTACCTGATGGTGAAGAGACTAAATCGTTAGATACGATTGCGGGAATTTACGATCACTTACTCGAAGGAAAATATGATCGAAAAACTGGCTTAGTTGCACTTGGAGGTGGCGTGATTGGAGACATTACCGGATTCGCCGCCGCAACTTATCATAGAGGAATTAATTTCATTCAAATTCCTACAACTCTTTTAGCGCAAGTTGATTCTTCTGTCGGCGGTAAAACAGGAGTTAATCACGCATTAGGCAAAAACATGATCGGCTCTTTTTATCAGCCTCAATGTGTAATAGCAGATACAGAAGTACTTGGTAGTTTGCCGGAGCGGGAAGTCAAAGCCGGCCTGGCGGAAGTATTGAAATATGGACTCATAAACAACGCTGAATTCTTTAAATGGCTTGCCGTAAATAGTGAGTCAATTCTTGCGCTGGATCATGAGTATGTGTCTGAGGTTGTCAGGGTCTGCTGTGAGACAAAGGCAGCTATTGTGGCCCAAGATGAAAAGGAAGCCGGCGTGAGAGCTCTGTTAAATCTGGGGCATACTTTTGGTCACGCAATCGAAACAGTGACAGGCTATGGAGCCTGGCTTCATGGCGAAACCGTGGCTATGGGAATGGTCATGGCTGCAGATCTTTCCAGACGTCTGGGTTGGTTATCATCCGCAGATGCACAGCAAATTAGGCAAGTGATTGAGGAAAATTTTGGTATGTCTGTGGAGCCACCTGCCGATATAACAGTAGAGCAGTATCTTGACTTAATGTCGTCCGACAAGAAAGCCGAACTGGGAAAGATTCGGTTTATTCTACTGAAAGCAATTGGTGAAGCGGTGATTGAGGGCGATGTTGAGAGTGAGCTACTTGAATCAACATTAACCGCTGGAAACCAGCTTTGCTTGTGAATAACTACACTGAATCCCTAAGCCTTACATTCGATCCATTTCAGCCTGCTACAAACAGTAAGGGATTCTTTGCTGGCGGCGATCGTCAACTGCTTTTAGACCAATTGATTGAACATTCTAACTATAGTCAATCCATTATGACGGTGACGGGTTGTTTGGGCTGCGGCAAAACAACCTTAGCGAATACTTTTTGTCAGAGTTTTGGTGATAAAACCGTTTGTGTACTAATACCCGCCACACTCTTTATGAATAAATCCCAATTTTTAGAGAAATTGGGTGAGCAGATTCCAGTTGATTTAAACGATGATGAAACCGATTCTGCAGTAGTCAGTATTCAAAGCTTTGCTGCGCAATTAGATCTCGATGCCAAGTCCTTGATGATAGTCATCGATGATGCACATGAGCTTGGTAGCGATGTGCTAGATTTCGTGACTTTCCTAAGGGCAGGCACGACTGCGGGCATTCATATTCTAATGTTCGGAGAAACTCAACTTACGAATATATTATGGAGCGCATTAACTTCAGAGATGGAACAATCTCTGATTGAATTTGAGATAGCCGAATTTGGAGGAGAGGACACCGTAGACTATGTCAAGTTCAAACTAGCCGAAGCAGGATATGCCGGCGAGCTGCCAATATCAGCAAGTGATCTCGGTAATATTCACAATTCTGCAAATGGGATACCTGGAACCATAAACGTATTGGTTGCAAACGCACTGGAGGAAACAAGCGTAACCTTGCCTTCTAGTGATAATTTGCCAAGCTTTATTTACAGTGGAAATCACTATTGGGCGGTCGCGGCAATCTTAACTGTTCTATTGGTTTTTACATTCGTAGTTTTGGATCCTGATCCTCGCATAGAACAACAGCGCTCTCTTGCTGTGGGTGAAACCAGTATCGAAGTTTCTATTAGCACCCAAGCTAATCCCGGTCCGATTACGGAAGAACTAGCCTCTGAGATAGAATCGATGATGGTGGAAGAGAGATCACCACTCGCTCGGTCTCAAGAACTGACAACCGAAACAGTAGCAGATAGCTTTGAAGCCTCTAATCTTGAAGAACAGGCTAGCGAACCGAAAATTACCGCAGCAATCCCTGGAGAAGTTGAAATTTCATCCGCAGAAACCGCAGAGATCGGCATCAGTGATTTTGAAAAATCTCTTCTGGAATATCCTGGATCTTCATACACTGTGCAAATCATGGGCTCCCATTCGGAGACGAACGTACAACGATTTATTGAAGAACAATTAATTTCTTCCCAGCGCGGATACTTTGAAACTCGGTTTCAGGAAAAGCCCTGGTTTGTAGTGGTGTTAGGCCAATTTGAAAATCATTCAGATGCCACCAAGGCAATAGAAGAGTTGCCTACGCCCTTGCGATCACTACAACCTTGGATTCGAAGTATTGCTGATATCCAATTCGATATCCGAGAACTTAACTCGATAAACTAAGCTAAAACTTCAACCTCCAAAAAAGCTAGCGCATTTGTGTCAGTCTGTTCCTCGTGTACAATTGTGCCCCTTTTTTATTGGGTGCTTGTAGATAGCCGGCGGGTAGAAACTGTCTTTAGGTATCCTATGGGACACCTAAAACCAATTGCAATAAATTATTAAGGTAGGGAATTCCCGTGTCACTTAAAAATGATCGATTTTTAAAAGCGCTTATGCGAGAACCTGTAGATGTAACTCCGGTTTGGATGATGCGGCAGGCTGGCAGATACCTGCCTGAATATAGAGCCACCCGAAAACAGGCTGGTAACTTCATGAATCTTTGTCAGTCTCCTGAACTTGCATGCGAAGTTACCCTCCAACCCTTACGACGCTATCCATTCGATGCGGCAATTCTTTTCTCAGATATTCTTACCATCCCCGATGCTATGGGGCAGGGTCTCTATTTTGAAGAAGGAGAAGGGCCTCGCTTTAGGAAAGTCATTCGCAGTGCGGCAGATGTTGAGCAGTTACCGGAAATCAAAACCGAAAACGATCTAACTTATGTCACCGATACGGTTGCATTGATTAGGCGAGAACTAAACGGATCAGTGCCGTTAATTGGATTTTCTGGAAGCCCGTGGACTCTAGCAACTTATATGATTGAAGGTGGAGGAAGTAAGGATTTCCGAGTTGCTAAAGAATTTATGTATAAAAATCCTGAGGCGATGCATTTATTGCTCGACAAACTTGCGGATGCTGTGATCGACTACTTGAACTCTCAAATCAGGGCTGGTGCCCAGGCAGTTCAAATCTTTGATACCTGGGGTGGGATTTTAACAACTACAAATTATCTCGATTATTCCTTGGCCTATATGAAGAAAATCGTCGCCAACCTGATAAACGAAAATGAAGGCAGGCCTGTACCAATAATTTTGTTTACAAAAAATGGTGGCCTCTGGCTAGAGTCGATAGCAGACTCTGGAGCAAACGCAGTCGGATTGGATTGGACGATTGAAATCGGCAAGGCCAGAGAACGGATAGGAGAACGCTGTGCTTTACAGGGCAATATGGATCCTTCAATCCTCTATGCTTCCCCTCAAGTAATTCAAGCCGAGGTTGGGAACATTCTTGCCAGTTTCGGAAATGGTAATGGCCACGTCTTTAATCTAGGCCACGGTATTACCCCAGAGGTAAATCCTGACCATGTCAGTGCGTTCGTTGATGCGGTGCATGAGCTCTCAGAACAATATCACTCTTGAATCTAAAGATTCGATAACTGCACTGATCTCTCTCGGTGCTAATTTACCCTCCAGATTCGGCACGCCAGTACAAACTCTATCTGCTGCTATAGCAAGCATCGCAGGCTTTGGTAATGGAGAATTATTTGCCTCTTCTTTTTATCAGACTGAAGCAGTTGATTGCCCGCCTGAAACTCCCGATTTCATCAATGCTGTTGTAGCGGTTCCATTGCCAAAGTCGATTGCGGCAAGCGAGCTGCTTGATTTCCTGCAGGAGCTGGAAAAAGAATTTGGCCGCTCACATGACGGAGTAAAAAACTCACCTCGTAACCTGGATCTTGATGTTCTTTACTTTGGTTATCAGCGGCTTACCTCACACCATCTGGAAATACCCCATCCGAGGGCTACACAGCGGCGTTTTGTTATAGAGCCACTGACGGAAATAGCACCGAATTTAGTGCTTCCCGGTCAATCTGTGTCAGTGCAGGCGCTCTTGGAAACACTGCCTATATGCCCTAAGGTGACTAAGCTCCACTGATCACGATTTATCCTATTAAATAGACGGTAAATGTTTGCATTGCAGGCACATCCCGAATAGCTCTAATTACCATGCAGTTAGCGCCTAGAGGCTAGAGAAATAGGGCGAATGGGCTTATGAAATAGTTATCAATTGGTCAATGATAGTGGTAGGATCCGAGAGTTGTTTGGTGCGTGCTTGATTCCAAATTTTTACTGCCTACAACAGAGCTATCGGGGTTTGCTGGCTGCTGAATAAAGTCACCAGGGAACCGTGAGAGGTGAACTCTGAGTGCGTTAAAAAGAGAAAAGAAAGAAACCGATCTATATGAACCGCGTGAATTCAAAACTAGCGATCGCGACACTTGCAGCCTTTGGCTGCCATGTGCAGCTTGTATTCGCTCAGCAAGATGGCGTCGACAATTCGGCCACAGCAGATTCCGATACTTTTGCTAGTTTCCGCATTGTACCCACTTCTGTTCTGAGCGAAGCGGCTGCACCATTGTTTGAAATTCAGCGCAATTTGGAAGCGAGAGATATTCAAGGTCACGTGGTTGAAGATGCCTTGAATTTTAATCTCGGTCTGGAGATTACGCCTATCGAGGGTCTCAACATACGTGCTGATGCCTGGCGACAAGAAATCAATGAAGTACCTGGGAATACCACCCGTGGTCCAGAAAGTAATCGGCCTCAGCTCTATATCGAAGATTCGGTGATCAATGAATTCAACATTGAAAATCCATTTATTGGGTCGAACCTGAAAAGCAGCGGTTTTGATATTGGCGCTTCCTATGTTTGGGATACTAATCGCTTCGGCCAATTCACATTGAGCTCTAAAACAACTTATGTTCAGGACTTTGATAACAACGATTCGCTTCTTGAGCTAATAAACATTGAGCTAGGGGATCCTGCAGATCGAGTTGTTAGTCCGGAATTGCAAAGCAGCTTGATGCTGACTTGGGAGTTTGGCAATCACACAACAACTGCGATTACTAATTACTTTGATTCGTTTAAAGATATTAGCGAATTAGACTTAGATGAAATAAATGCCTTAGTAGATGATATAATCACAGTTGATCTTCAATACGGTTATAGCGTTGAAACTGGAAACAATGATCGCGCTATCATTTCATTCGGAATTCGCAATATATTCAACGAGAGAACTGCACAGATTCTCAATTCGAATACTCGTATACTCGATCAAAATGGCCGTGTAGCATACGGTTCCATCAAGTACCAATTCTAGAGTTCTATACTTTTTCGTTTTAATGCGTTGGCGTCGACGCCAATGTGACATCACTTTTCGCGAGATAAAAAACTCGAATCTTCCGGGGTTAAAGGTCTGCTCTAAGTACTTCGCTTGGGACCGCCTACCTAAACCGTATGTAATAATCACAGAAGCTAATAATCTCGTGACAGTTTTTTGCATAATCTATGCATGGGCTTGAAACCAGTGACCGAAATCGAATTGATAGATCTTCTACCGAAAATAGAAATCGAAGTGCCATAGCGATTAGAAGTGCCAGTTATCTTTCGAAAGGTCAAAGTTTAGTCAAGGTTAAAGATTTCGCTAAGCATTTCCAGTCAGGAGTACCGGGCGCAGTGACCTTCACTTATAATTGCGGCTGAATCGGGATTAAGTGTCAGTTCTAGATTTTTACCCGCACCTGTATACTTGCACCACAATTTAAATGGTGAAAGAGAGATGATAAGAGTAGCAATCGCTGGCGCCGCCGGACGGATGGGCAGAACCCTGGTCGAAGCTGTTAGCCGCAGTGATGCCGAGATACAGCTAACCGTAGCCACAGTTCTCGCAGACGACCCCTGCCTTAACGTAGACTGCGGCCTGATAGCTATGGGAGCAAGCAATGGTGTCGTCGCAGTGAGTGACCTTGCATTCCATGTCGATGAGTTTGACGTTCTTATCGATTTCACTGAGCCTGCTTCAACTATTTCTCATTTGGAAGTTTGTCGCCAACATAAAAAAGCAATGGTAATTGGAACTACAGGAATGTCCGAGGATGCACAGCAGCAAATTAAAAATGTTGGAGAAGTAAGTCCAATAGTCTTTGCCCCAAACATGAGTGTCGGTGTAAATCTTTGCTTCAATTTATTAGAACAGGCGGCTCGAGTAATGGGTGATGAAGTTGATATCGAGATTACCGAAGCTCACCATCGGTACAAGAAAGATGCTCCCTCTGGCACAGCGCTCAAAATGGGACAGGTGATTGCTGAAAGTTTAGGGCGTGATCTAAAAGAAGTTGCTGTTTATGGCCGGGAAGGAATTGGTCAAGAACGTGAGCGCACAACAATAGGATTTTCCACAATAAGGGCGGGAGATATTGTTGGAGACCATACAGCTACTTTTGCCAGTTTGGGTGAGCGAGTTGAGATTACCCACAAGGCAAGCAGCCGAATGACTTTCGCCAACGGGGCCGTGCGCGCAGCATTATGGGTTACTGGGAAACCAGCAGCAGTCTACTCAATGCAAGAGGTGCTCGGATTAGATTAAATCAGCCTGAGTCGAAAATTATTTAGATTTGCGCGAAGCATTCGTGGACAAGTGAGAGCTAATTTTCATAAAATACCCCCTCAGTATGATGGATGCTGAGAATCAAGAATTTTGTAGAATTTAGAACAAAAGCGGAGTGAAGATTTCTTCATTCCGCTTTTTTTTGATGCGCCCAGAAAGGTAAACAGTAGGAGAGAAAGGAGAGAAAGTGGCCGGACCAGCTGTACTGGCATTGGGAGATGGCAGTATATTTAAAGGTACTGCGATTGGAGCTGAAGGTAGTTCCAGTGGGGAAGTTGTTTTTAATACGTCCATGACCGGCTATCAGGAAATTCTTACCGATCCATCTTATGCGCAACAAATAGTTACCCTTACCTATCCTCATATAGGTAATACCGGAACCAATGAGGAAGACAATGAGTCCGATAAGGTTTGGGCCTCCGGATTAGTAATTCGAGATTTACCTCTTCTCGCCAGTAACTGGCGCAATCAGCAAACTCTCGATGATTTTTTAAAACAGAGAAAAGTCGTTGCAATTGCCGAACTCGATACGCGACGCCTTACCCGAGTTTTAAGAGAAAAAGGGCCGCAGAATGGATGTTTGCTTTCGGGGGCTGCCTTAGAAGAGGGCGGCAAAGAAAAAGCCATAGAATTGGCACAGCAGTTTCCTGGTCTCAAAGGCATGGATTTAGCCAAAATTGTCAGTGTCGATCGGTCTTATTCCTGGGAAGAAAGCGTTTGGGATATAAGAGAAGGGTATCTTCCTCCTGCTGAGCCACGATTTAATGTAGTGGCCTACGATTTTGGTGTGAAGCGCAATATTCTGCGTATGCTTGCCGCTAGAGGGTGCAAAGTAACAGTTGTCCCTGCTGAAACCCCTGCCGCTGATGTAATAGCTATGAAACCCGATGGCATTTTTCTTTCTAATGGGCCTGGCGATCCAGAGCCTTGTGACTACGCCATAATGGCAATTAAAGAATTCTTAGGTAAGTCAATTCCATTATTTGGTATTTGCTTGGGTTGCCAACTTTTAGCCCTCGCCTGCGGCGCAAACACAATCAAAATGCGACTCGGACATCATGGTGCTAATCATCCGGTGCAGGACCTTAGAGATGGCACTGTTCTGATAAGTAGTCAAAACCACGGTTTTGCAGTTGATGGAGATACGCTTCCTAACCAATTGGAAGTTACCCATAAATCTCTCTTCGATGGTTCGCTGCAAGGAATTGAACGCACCGATAAACCAGCGTTTGGTTTTCAAGGCCATCCCGAAGCCAGCCCAGGTCCCCACGACGTAGCACCATTGTTTGATCACTTTATTAAAATCATGGAAAGCCATTCAAATTATGCCAGTAACACAGAACAAGTTGCTGCGAGTAGTTAAGTATGCCAAGAAGAGCTGATATCAATTCTATTCTGATACTTGGAGCTGGTCCGATCATCATTGGCCAGGCGTGCGAGTTTGATTATTCCGGCGCACAAGCATGCCAGGCACTTAAAGAAGAGGGCTACCGGGTAATTCTGGTGAACTCTAATCCCGCCACTATCATGACTGATCCATCGATGGCAGATGCTACATACATTGAGCCGGTCAAGTGGCGCATCATCGAAAAAATAATTGAGAAAGAAAGGCCCGATGCAATCTTGCCAACCATGGGTGGTCAAACGGCACTCAATTGCGCGCTCGATCTAAATCGGCATGGCATCTTGGATAAATATAATGTCGAGCTAATCGGAGCAAGTTGCGACGCAATTGATAAAGCAGAAGATAGGGAACTGTTTGATAACGCGATGACATCTATCGGATTAGAAACTCCGAGACATGGGATGGCTCACAATATGGAGCAAGCCCACGAAGCAATGGAGAAAATTGGTTTTCCTTGCATTATTCGTCCTTCATTCACCCTGGGTGGAACCGGCGGAGGCATTGCCTACAACAAAGAAGAATTTGATGAGATCTGTGCCCGTGGATTAGAACTTTCTCCAACTACGGAATTGCTGATTGATGAATCGTTAATCGGTTGGAAAGAGTTTGAATTGGAAGTTGTTAGAGACAAAAACGATAATTGCATAATTGTTTGTTCGATTGAAAATTTTGACGCCATGGGCGTGCACACTGGAGATTCAATCACTGTTGCACCGGCGCAAACTTTAACTGATAAGGAATATCAGATTCTCCGTAATTCAGCTATCGCTGTTCTCCGTGAAATCGGGGTGGAAACTGGCGGTTCCAATGTGCAGTTTGCAGTCAATCCTGCAGATGGAAGACTAGTAATTATTGAGATGAATCCACGGGTTTCTCGCTCATCGGCACTTGCTTCAAAAGCCACAGGATTTCCAATTGCTCGAGTCGCGGCCAAGCTTGCAATCGGTTTTACTCTCGATGAGTTGCGCAATGAAATAACTGGCGGAGTAACTCCTGCTTCGTTCGAACCAACAATCGATTATGTTGTAACTAAAATCCCACGTTTTACTTTCGAAAAATTTCCTGAAGCGAATGATCGCATTACCACACAAATGAAGTCTGTGGGTGAGGTCATGGCAATTGGACGTACTTTCCAGGAGTCCATGCAAAAAGCTCTGCGAGGATTAGAAGTTGGCATGTGTGGTTTCGACCCAATCCTGGATAGTGGTCTTTCTAATGCTAAAGAAGTGCTAACTCGAGAACTAAACGAACCCGGTGCCCAACGAATCTGGTATGTAGGCGATGCGTTCAGACAAGATTGGTCGGTTAATACAATCTACGACTTGTCGGGTATCGACCCCTGGTTCCTGGTGCAGATCGAAGACATCATCAATTGCGAAAAAGAAATTTCACAGCTAACGCTCGATAAATTCGAGCAAGATTATTTTTTTCGTCTAAAGCGGAAAGGATTTTCAGACAAGCGTATTTCGCAACTTCTTGCTGTAACAGAATTGGAAGTTCAACAAGCACGACAGGCAATGGGTGTTCGTCCTGTGTTCAAACGAGTAGATACCTGTGCCGCTGAATTTGTTTCTTCTACTGCCTACATGTATTCAACTTATGAGGAAGAGTGCGAAGCACAACCGTCAGGGCGGCAAAAGATCATGGTATTAGGAGGAGGTCCTAATCGCATTGGTCAGGGAATTGAGTTCGATTATTGCTGTGTACATGCAGCCCTAGCGATGCGTGAAGATGGATTCGAAACCATCATGGTTAACTGTAATCCTGAAACCGTTTCAACTGATTACAATATTTCTGATCGACTGTATTTTGAACCTCTTACGCTAGAAGACGTAATAGAAATTGCAGAACTGGAGAAACCTGCGGGAGTAATCGTTCAATTCGGTGGGCAAACGCCACTTAACTTAGTTAAAAGACTCGAGCAAGCAGGCGTTCCTGTAATTGGAACACCGCCAGATGCTATCGATAGAGCTGAAGATCGAGAACGATTCCAACAGTTAATTGAGAAACTAAATCTTAAACAGCCGCCCAATTGTATTGTTCGCAGTGTGGAAGAAAGTGTCGAACAGGCGAACAAGATTTCTTACCCATTAGTTGTTCGACCGTCCTACGTATTAGGTGGTCGAGCCATGGAAATTGTTTATAATGAAGAAGAGCTAAAACGTTATATGCATGAAGCGGTAATGGTTTCCAAAGAGAGCCCAGTATTGCTTGATTACTTCTTAAGCTCTGCTATTGAGATAGATGTCGATGTAGTGAGTGATGGCAAACAAGTCGTCGTGGGTGCCATTATGCAGCATATCGAACAGGCTGGAATTCACTCTGGCGATTCGGCTTGTTCTTTGCCTCCATACAATCTTCCTGAAGATGTTCAAAATGAAATTCGTGATCAAGTTACACGGCTCGCATTAGAGTTAGGTGTGGTTGGTTTGATGAATACACAGCTGGCCTACCAGGATAGCGAAGTCTATGTGATTGAAGTGAATCCGCGTGCATCACGCACCGTACCTTTCGTTTCTAAGTGTATTGGCCGATCTTTGGCCAAAGTGGCAGCGCGCTGCATGATTGGTAAGACGCTTGAAGAACAGGAATTCACTAAAGAAATCATTCCAAATACCTATGCAGTCAAAGAAGCAGTATTTCCATTTAATAAATTCCCAGGCGTCGATCCAATTCTAGGTCCGGAGATGAAATCCACCGGTGAGGTCATGGGCGTAGGTATTACATTTGCAGAGGCCTATGCCAAGGCGCAGATGGGCGCAGGTGATGTTATTGAAACTAGCGGTAATGCCTTTGTCAGTGTGCGGGATCGAGATAAAGATGCAGTAGTGGAAGTGGCTCAACGTTTGAGCTCACTGGGCTATTCTCTGGTAGCGACTCATGGGACTGCAAAGGTGATCGAAGCAGCCGGTCTGCCTGTGACTGGTGTCAATAAAGTGTTGGAAGGTAGACCTCACATAGTCGATATGCTAAAAAATGGTGAAATCCAGGTAGTGTTTAATACAACAGAAGGGAAGCAGGCTATTGCAGACTCTTCAACTATTCGTCGCACTGCGTTGAGACATGATGTTTACTGTACAACGACGATAGCCGGTGCATTGGCAGTTTGTGATGCTGTCGAGTTTGGAAATAACATGGCGGTCTATACTATTCAGCAACTTCATGCTGAATTGCATTAAACCTTCCAAGCAAATTCGAATAGAACAGAACTATTTTTAAGTCGTGATTTAGTTATGGCCAAGGTTCCTATGACAGTTAATGGCGCAGAAAAACTTCGCGCCGAGCTCAATAAACTTAAAACTGTTGAGCGGCCCAAAATCTCTAAAGCAATTGCGGAAGCGAGAGAGCATGGCGATTTACGCGAGAATGCCGAGTATCATGCTGCCCGAGAACAACAAAGTTTCTGCGAGGGAAGAATTACCGAAATCGAATCAAAATTGGCAGAATCGGAAATAATCGACGTAGCCAAGATTGCACCCTCTTGCCGAGTCATATTTGGCACAACCGTAACCCTCTACAATATCGATAGCGATGAATCTGTAACCTACCAAATAGTGGGTGAAGATGAGGCGGATGTACCCGCCGGGAAGATATCAGTTATTTCACCTATTGCTCGTGCTGTAATGGGCAAGTCGGAAGGAGATGAAATAACGGTAAAGGCTCCCGCCGGCGATGTTTTATATGAGATTGAATCTGTGGAATATCTCTAGGGGAGATGGCGCAATACGTTCGAAAGATTTGGGTCCGGCTTCTTCGCAGCGCGATAAATTAAAATTATGTGTCCAATGCTTTGAAGGCACTCAGCATTAAATTCAGAACAAATAACTTCCATAAGTTCTTTTTTTGCAGCTCGAGTTGAAGTAAGAAGTTTGATTTTTATTAATTCATGATCCGTCAATGCACGGTCAATTTCCTCTTTAATATTCTCCGTTAATCCTTTTTGTGCAATGATCACCACGGGTTTCAATTGATGCCCAATTGTTCTGAATTTTTTCTTGTCGCTGTTACTTGCCGACATTATTTACTTCCGGTTGAAAAAGCTGGGGATTCTAGCAACTTATTATTTGTCTGAAAAACCTTTCTACTATGTCACGGTCTAAAAGCAGTAAGCAGTGGTTAAAAGAGCATTTCGATGATGCCTATGTAAAACGAAGTCAGGAAGAAGGCTATCGTTCTCGAGCTGTTTACAAACTGTTAGAAATTCAAGACAAGGATGGAATTATTAAAGCAGGAATGACAGTTGTTGATTTAGGTGCGGCACCAGGAGGGTGGTCTCAAGTTGCTGCAGATATAGTGGGAGGTCAGGGTAACGTGATTGCCAGCGATATTCTGCCTATGGATAGCTTAGCTGGCGTGGAATTTTTTCAGGGTGATTTCACCGAAGACGCAGTGTTTAGACAATTACTAGGCATGCTTCCAGAACAAGGAGCCGATTTAGTCTTATCTGACATGGCACCCAACATGAGTGGCATGCGAGACATAGACCAACCTCGGGCGATTTACTTAGCAGAACTGGCCTTAGATATGGCGAGATCTATACTTAAGCCAGGAGCGTATTTTCTTGTGAAGACTTTTCAGGGAGCAGGATTCGAAGAGTTTCAGCGTGAAACTAAGCAAAGTTTTAAATCCGTGAAGGCCAGAAAACCAAAGGCCTCCAGAGCCAGGTCTCGGGAAATATACCTGCTGGCGTCGGGTTTTGACCGGCGATCCTGAATTTGCGTGCAATATTCCCTGCAAACATTAGAATTACCCTATTGGTTTTAGCGATTTTTGACCCAATATTAGGAATACGAAAAAACCGATTTTTAAAGATTTCTGACCTTTATTACCGATAGTCTTTTGGAGATAAGCCTTTGAATGATATGGCAAAAAACCTGATTTTGTGGATGATTATAGCTGGTGTGTTGTTGACCGTGTTTAACAATATCAATCAGGAGACTCGAGAAGACAGGCTCATTTATTCCGAATTTCTGGAAGAGGTGAGGCTGGGACGTGTCGAAGCAGTTCAGCTGGCTGGGATCAATATTACCGGTACCCGCCAAGACCAGACTGTATTTCGAAGCGTTATGCCATTGATCGGTGATGATGCGCTTATTGATGAGTTATTGGAGTATGGAGTAGCGGTTGATGCTACCGAACCTGAACAACAAAGTATCTGGACCCAACTACTGGTAGCCAGTTTTCCCATACTCATAATAATCGCCTTGTTCTTCTTCTTTATGCGGCAAATGCAAGGAGGAGGTGCCGGCGGTAAAGGCGGGCCGATGTCATTTGGCAAATCCAAAGCCAAATTACTCGGAGAAGATCAGATTAAAGTTACCTTCGCAGACGTTGCTGGAGTCGACGAGGCGAAAGAAGACGTTCATGAGCTCGTGGAGTTTCTGCGGGAGCCTGACAAATTCCAAAGATTAGGTGGAAGAATTCCGCGCGGCGTCCTAATGGTTGGTCAACCGGGTACTGGTAAAACACTTTTAGCGAAAGCCATTGCTGGTGAAGCCAAGGTTCCTTTCTTTTCTATTTCTGGTTCCGACTTTGTCGAAATGTTTGTTGGTGTAGGCGCATCACGCGTAAGAGACATGTTCGATCAAGCTAAAAAACAATCGCCATGCATAATCTTTATCGATGAAATTGATGCGGTAGGTAGACATCGTGGTGCTGGACTTGGAGGTGGTCACGATGAACGTGAACAAACACTAAACCAGCTGTTAGTAGAAATGGATGGTTTTGAAGGTAATGACGGCGTTATTGTCATGGCGGCAACAAACAGACCTGATGTTCTTGACCCTGCGTTACTTCGCCCTGGTCGTTTCGATCGACAAGTAGTTGTTGGATTGCCAGACATTCGCGGCCGCGAACAAATACTGAAAGTTCACATGCGCAAAGTTCCAATCGATGATCGAGTAGAAGCTAGCGTTATTGCCCGAGGTACACCAGGATTCTCAGGTGCTGATTTAGCTAACCTGGTTAATGAAGCCGCATTGTTTGCTGCAAGAGCAAGCCGACGCTTGGTTACCATGGAAGAGTTCGAGAAAGCGAAAGACAAAATCATGATGGGCGCCGAGCGTAAGTCCATGGTGATGTCTGAAAAAGAAAGACTCAACACTGCTTATCATGAAGCTGGCCACGCTATTGTTGGCCGTTTAGTGCCAGAGCATGATCCCGTTTATAAGGTCAGTATTATTCCGCGCGGAAGAGCATTGGGCGTCACTATGTTCTTGCCGGAAGAAGATCGTTATAGCCTGAGTAAGCAACACATCCTAAGCCAGA
>JBJLER010000049.1:0-28458 GCA_045565735.1 Pseudohongiellaceae bacterium | reverse complement strand
AGATGCTGGAATCCGCTGCTGTGCTAATCCCTGCTCTGTTCTCTAACTTCCTGAATAATTTGTTAATTCTAAACTTTAAGACTGATCTGGCTGGAAAATAGTTTGAGACTTTTGAGGAATGTTTAATGGTCCTGGCAAATCTGTTTTTTTGCCTTTCTAAAACGACTTCGCCCCAGGGTTTTAGCCCTGGGGCGAAGCTTTGGAATTTCTCTTTAAATTAGTCTTAGTCGCCGGAGCTGCGCATTGCCTGACGTTCTTTTTCTACAAGAAAATCAACAACATCCAACATTTCTTGTTGAGTGCGAACGTTTTCACCAGTAGTAATTAGGTATTTGCCATTCACAATCATATTGGGGGTAGAACGAATGCCATAATCCTGCATTCTGGCCTCGGCTTGGTTTACTTTGGTTCGCACCGAAAATGAATTAAAAGTGCGATCGAAGTCTTCCTGGGTAACCCCGTGTTCTGCAAATAGCTCAGAAATCTGGCCCTCATTCTGCAGCATGTTGCGCTCGACATTAATGGCATTGAAGATGTGCTCATGAAGCACATCCACTACATCCAATACCTCTGCCGCATAGTAAACCTGAGCGTGAATCTTCATCAGATTATTCCATAAAGCCGGGAAGCGCACGAAATCTACATCATCCGGCTTGTTCTCTTCCCAATTAGTAATCAGAGGTTCGAAGCGAAAACAATGAGAACAGCCATACCAAAATGCCTCAATCACTTCGACCTTGGATGAATCTCCGGTGTTTACCGGATTGGCAATTTCCATGTAATGGGTGCCGGCGACATAGCGCTCGATTTGCCCATAACTAGAAAACACGAATGGCATCAGGACCAGTAAAATTGTGGCCTGTAACGTTTTTTTAATAATAGTATTCTTTGTCATCTTGGGACTCCGTTCTTTTCGTCCGAATTAACAGGAAGATGGCGAAAAACGTTACCACAGGGATAAACCGCTTGCCATCTTAGCCTGCACAAAAATAGGCCTAGCTAACGAAATTCTTGGTGTGTGAGGTTAACTGCTAGTTCAATCCTGAAACGTAACTAGCGAGTGCTTCCAATTCTTGATCGGTAAGTCGCTCAACCACCGTGCGCATCATGCCGCTCTGATCATTCTGACGCTCACCGGAGCGGAAAGCCTTCAACTGCAACAATGTGTACTCAGGATGTTGACCACTCAACGATGGAAATCCGGCAGGCGCATTGCCGATTCCGGTTGGTGAATGGCAAGCTGAACAGGCTGCGACAGATAACTGCTTGATTCCAGCACGGTACAGGGTTTCACCAAGTTGCAGGCTTTCAGGGTCGGCTCCCTGCAGAGTTACTTGTTGAGATGCGTACCAAGCGGCAATATCGGCGATGTCTTGATCGGATAAGGCAGCTACCATGCCTGTCATAATCGCATTTGCTCGATCACCAGACTTATAGTCATTTATTTGCTTGATAATATAGCTGGCATTTTGGCCAGCTAGCTTTGGATTCTCAGGAAGTAGGCTATTTCCATCTGCGCCATGACAAGTGGCGCAGAGTGCTGATTTGGCTTGCCCTGCAGCTGCGTCCCCTTGTCCCAATACTAGCTGAGGTGCAATGCTTCCAAGGAAAGCCGATAAAATGACAATGACTAGCTTCTTCATGAAAATTCCCGGAGTAACTTCTGAAATATATACCAACTTTTTTGAATTCTTCTATTTTCGAAAAATTTGTAATGCCCTAGAGTTACGATTTCGCAAGAAATCGCGGTCGCGGATTATAGCGTAATTCTCGCAGCGACTCTAATAGGAACAAGCCTCAGAAAAATCACCCAAGGAACCAATGAATTTTAATCAAACCAGTTTTGTGACTAGCGCTGCTACACTTAAAGAGTGCCCGGAACAGAGTCTTGCTGAAGTCGCTTTTTCCGGACGCTCGAACGCCGGAAAATCCAGTGCCATTAACACGCTTTGTAATCAATCCCGCTTGGCTCGTATAAGTAAGACACCAGGCAGAACTCAGCTTATCAATTTTTTTGTTGTTGAGGATGACAAGTATTTAGTAGATCTACCGGGTTACGGGTTCGCCAAGGTTCCTTTGGAAGTAAAAAACAAGTGGCAATTTGAACTGGAACAGTATCTACGCAAACGGGAAGCGCTGTGCGGTGTAGTGCTATTAAGTGATATACGTCACCCACTTAAAGAATTTGATCGCATGATGATTAACTGGGCGGTGCAATCACAGCTGCCTATCCATTTATTACTAACTAAAGCAGATAAACTAAAACGTGGGGCGGCTCAAAACACTTTGCTCAAAATAAAAAGAGAATTGGAAAACCATAACGAAGTTTCAGTGCAATTGTTTTCGTCTTTGAAAAATACTGGCGTAGTTGAAGCACGAAATGTAATTTCATCTTGGTTAGAAGATGAAGAGGATTAGTGAGCCTGATCCCAATTGTTGCCAATACCGATGTCTACAACTAATGGCACGTCTAAAGACGCCGCAGTCATCATTCGAAACTTAACTCCATCCGCAAGTAGATCAATATCCTCTTCTCTGACTTCAAAAACGAGTTCATCGTGAACTTGTAACAACATTCGAGCATCCAATTCGCCTAGAGCCAACCAATTATCGATGTCAATCATCGCCTGTTTGATGATATCGGCGGCAGATCCTTGCATTGGTGCATTAATGGCAGTGCGCTGCGCGGCCTTGCGTATCATGGCATTGCCGGCATGGATGTCTGGCAAATAAAGTCGACGACCAAAAATAGTCTCGACGTAGCCTTTTTCATCCGCTACGACCTGGGTTTGATCCATGTAATTTCTTACGCCGGGATATTTTTCAAAATAGCGATCGACATATTGCTGCGCCTCGCTGCGACTAACATTGAGTTGGTTAGCTAATCCGAATGCACTCATTCCATAAATTAGTCCAAAGTTAATTGCTTTGGCACTGCGCCTTTGGTCTGAAGTTACTTTATTTAGTGGCATGTTAAATACATCTGCTGCCGTTGCCTTGTGTATATCTTGATCGCTGGAAAAAGCAGTCAGTAATCCTGGATCGCCAGATAGATGGGCCATGATGCGCAACTCAACTTGTGAATAGTCGGCAGCTATTAATTTGTAACCCTTCTCGGAAACAAAAGCCTTGCGAACTTTTCTTCCTTCTTCGGTTCGTATCGGAATGTTCTGTAAGTTTGGGTCGATTGAAGACAAGCGCCCAGTGGCGGCGACTGCTTGTTGAAAAGAAGAATGAATGCGTCCTGTATTGTCGTTAACTTCCAAAGGCAATTTATCAGTATAGGTAGATTTAAGTTTGGAAAGGGAGCGCTGTTCTAAAATAAGTCGCGGTAGTTCGTATTCCTCCGCCAGTTCCTGGAGCACAGGTTCAGCTGTTGAAGGTTGGCCCGTAGGTGTTTTTTTGAGTACTGGCAGTTTAAGTTTGTCGAAGAAAATACTTTGTAACTGCTTAGGTGAGCCAATGTTAAATTCTTCGCCAGCGATCTCGTAAATTCCAACCTGCAGGTCGTCAAGTTTCTTTCCCAAATCAGTACTCTGTTTTGACAGTACTTTCTTATCCAGACGAATACCGTTTCGTTCAATGTGTTGAAGTACTTCAATGAGAGGCAACTCATAGTGGCGATATAGCCCGAGTAAGTGGCCATGGCTGGCGAGCTCCTGCTCCAGAAACAATGCTAAGCGGTAGATGTAATCTGCTCGCTCCGCAGCGTAGTAAGAAAACTTGTCTATAGGAACTTGTTTGACGGTTAGCTTATTTCTTCCTTTGCCGAGCAGATGCTCCAAGGCGGTGAGATTAGTATCTAAATAATATTTGGCGATGTCTTCAAGCTTGTGTTTGACCGCTACGGAATTAAGTACGTAAGAAGCTATCAAGACATCGGATTTTAATGGTGCAAGTTCAATTTCATGGTTTTTCAGTACATGGGAGATATTTTTCAGGTCATAACCGAGTTTTACGATGTCACCATTTTCTAGTGCCGGTTTTAGCTCAGCGAGCACCTCATCGAAATCCAGCTGTTCGGGAACATCATCATAATCATGGGTGAGTGGTATATAGCTAGCTGTGCCAAGATCGGTGCTAATGCCAATGCCAACTATCTGTGCGTTGAGAAAATGTTCTTGCTCTAGTTCTACGTTTATACTGAATTTTGTAGAAGAGCTTATTGTTTTGACTAACTTACCAAGCTGTCTGAAATTAGTAACAGTTTCATATGCAGTTTCTTTGGGTGTGACAGATACAGACTTTTGGTCCTCTTTTGCCGAAGTTTCCTTCTTATTTGCATTTTTAGAAGTGACATTTATCCCACTTTCTTCTAATTCTTTAATCCAGGCTTTGAATTCTAATTCAGAAAATAAGTCGTATAGCTCTTGCTGATCATCAGCTTTCTTCGTCAGGTCTTGCACTGCGATGTCCAACTTACAATCGAGCTTTATCGTTGCTAATTCATAGGAAAGGCGCAGAAGGTCAATATTTTCCCTCAGGCGTTCACCGACTTTGCCGCCAATCTCTTCGGCATTTTCGATGATGCCTTCCATAGAATCGTATTCGTGCAGCCACTTCACCGCAGTTTTGGGGCCAACGCCAGGGACACCAGGAATGTTGTCTGCTTTGTCTCCCATTAATGCCAAATAATCAATGATACGCTCTGGCCTTACTTCGAATTTTTTCTCAACTCCTGCCACATCCAAAATTTCATTGGTCATGGTATTCAATAATGTGACGTGTTTGTTGACCAATTGTGCGAGATCTTTGTCGCCGGTAGATATAAGAGTCTTTATACCTTTCTTGCCGGCCTGATGGGCAAGGGTGCCAATGACATCATCTGCTTCAACGCCTTCAATTATTAATAGAGGCAAACCCATCGCCGTGATGATGTCATGTATAGGTTGGATCTGGCTGCGCAGGTCATCGGGCATTGGCGGGCGGTGTGCCTTGTATTCTTTGTAAACATCGTTACGAAAGGTCTTGCCCTTGGCATCGAATACAATCGCAATATTGCCGTGATCATGGTCCTTTATGAGGGCGCGGATCATGTTGATGACACCTTTCACCGCTCCCGTTGGCAGGCGTTTACTGTTTATCAGAGGAGGAAGCGCATGGAATGCCCTGAATAAATAAGAAGAGCCGTCAACTAAAACAAGTTCTTTTATTTTTGTCACTTTCTGCTCTTTAGTTGGCCAAACACCGACGAAAAGATTCGGCGACGCCAAGCAAGAGTTGGCTGAATGCCGAAACTCCATCCTCAATTTCATTACCCATTAAGTCAACAGTTTCTATACTGACACTTTGATGCTGAAGCGCGGTGGCCACTAATTGCACGTCGCTATCTGGCTCCAGCAATATGCAAGAAGGCGAAATCTGTTCTACTCGATTTCGAAATGTAAGCAGCTCGCGCATGCTCGGCTGCACTTCGGCATTCTCCACTAATGCGAGCCCACCCCTTAGCCCGAATTCATTTTCGAAATACTGGTAAGCATTGTGAAACACTAAATAATCGAGAGTTGCTAAGTTCAATAACTGATCTTCTATTGCTATTCTTGTCGAATTCAAATTGGTTTCAAATCGAATAAAGGCTTTCTGATAATCAGCCTGATTTTTCGGATCGAGTTTCTGTAGTTCTAGAGTTAAACTAGCGGCAATGGCTAGCGCATTGGAAGTGCTTAACCATAAATGTGGGTCAAGTTCATTTGCAGAAAGTGAAATAACAGATACTCCAGTAAGGTTTGCTGCAGTAATGACAGGCTTTCCCTTTGATTCGAACAAGTCAGCGATCTGAACTTCAAACTCTGGACTAATCCATAGCAGTAAATCCGCTGTTTCAAAATTTATCCGGTCACTTGGGGTTAAGGTAAAGTCATGAGCCGAGTCTTGTGCATCGATTAATGCACGAACACTGCCTCTATCTTCGATGATGGCCTGCGCTAGTAACTGTAGAGGTCTAATCGATGTGGTTACATTAACTTCTGCACTTGTTGCCCTCAGCGCAAATAAACAAAAAGATAAAAGAAATGCATTCGTGACGAATTTAGACAGACTCATGGCTCACAGCAGAGAACGGAATATCACAACGGTGTTATCATATAACATTGACCTAATAGCCGATACTGAGGCCACTCTTCTATTCTTATCTTTGCCAATTAAACTTCTATGGACGGTTTACCAACCACAAATCCCAAATTACTTCTTGCAGCCAATGGCATAAACAAAACTCTGGCTGCTCGAAAAATTTTGCAGGGGATAGATTTAGAAATAGAAGAGGGTCAAATTGTTACCTTAATCGGTCCTAATGGAGCAGGCAAAACAACCCTAGTCAGAGTTTTGCTTGGTCTACTACCAGTTGATGCTGGTTCGGTGTATTTGCGCCCGGGATTAAGGATTGGCTATATGCCGCAGCGCATGCATATTGAATCGACGCTACCGATAACCGTACAAAGATTCTTGCAGCTATCCAATCCCCGCTCTAACAAAAAATTAGAGGAGGTATTAGAACAGCTAATTATTGCTCATCTCTCCCAGCAGCAATTGATTTCAATATCCGGGGGTGAGTTACAGCGCGTCCTGCTTGCCCGTGCTTTATTACGTGACCCCCATTTGCTCATTCTCGATGAGCCTGCACAGGGAGTCGATATCGCTGGTCAGTCAGAGCTCTATGAATTAATTAGTAAGATTCGACATGAAAATGGTTGCAGCGTGTTGATGATATCTCACGATTTGCATTTGGTAATGTCATCTACCGATGAGGTAGTTTGTTTGAATCACCATGTTTGCTGTCATGGAAAGCCTGATCAGGTCAGCGCTGATCCTGCTTTCCTGGAATTGTTTGGCGCAAATGTCTCTACTAATCTAGCGGTATACACACATAACCATAATCATGAACACGATATCGCTGGCGAAGTTAAAGCAGCTGATGAATGATTTCCTTTACTGAATTAATCACTGCCGACTTTTTCCTTTTTGCACTAATTGCTGGATTGAGTTTATCGATAGTGGCAGGTCCATTGGGTTCATTCATCGTATGGCGCCGCATGTCTTATTTTGGAGATACTCTGGCTCATTCTGCCTTGCTTGGGATTGCGATAGGGCTAGTAACTGGAGGCAATCCACAATTGAGCATTGTAATTGGTTGCTTATTAGTAGGAGCTCTACTGGTCTATTTGGATAAAAATCCAAACATTTCGACTGATACACTTTTAGGGATCCTAGCCCATAGCACGCTTGCTATAGGTATTGTTCTATTAGCTCTTACGGATTCAGTAAGAGTTGATTTAGAGGCTTACTTGTTTGGGGCGTTATTGACCATAAATTCTTTGGATTTGGCATGGATAGTAGTAATCGTCGTGCTGGTTGCGGCAGTGCTTTATCGATTCTGGAATGATTTTTTATCTGGTACCGTGCATGCAGAACTGGCGGAAATTGAAGGAGTAAATGTAGCTCGCAACAATTTATTTTTAGTGCTGCTGATAGCATTGACCATCGCGGTTTCAATGAAAATTGTTGGCGTTTTGTTGATTACTTCTCTACTAATTATTCCACCAGCAGCGGCGAGAAAATTCGCAGAAAGCCCTGAAAAAATGGCGTTTTTTGCAAGTTTAATCGGAGCCAGCTCGATCTTGTTTGGACTCTTTGCGGCTTTTTATTTTGATACTCCCGCCGGCCCAACCATAGTAGTCATTGCCACACTGTTCTTTTTGCTGGCTAATTTTATGCCGAGTGGTCAAGAATCTTAAACAGTAGATTTACTGGCTGATTAAATTAAACGCTTCGGCTATATCTCTTGCTCGATGAGGAGGCCGTAGCACAGCAAAGAGATCACCATTGGGATTTATCACTGAAATGTGGCTGCTATGATCGATCACGAAGTCACCAGGATTGATTCGATCATTGTGCGTATTATGTCCAGAGGGCTGCTCGCCAGCGGTTGTAGGTTCGCCAAAAGCTACAAATAGTTCATCTGCAAAACGTTCAAGCGAGGCACGATCACCAGTCAATCCAATAAACTCTATATTGAAATTCTCAAGGTATTCTTTCATTTTATCTGGAGAATCACTTTCTGGATCGACTGTTGCAAGAATCACCCGTGGTAATTCACTATCGTAGTTTTCATCCCAATCTTTCGAAAGACGATCGAGCTCAGCCATAGTTATTGGGCATATATCCGGACAAGATGTGAAACCAAAGAATACCAAGTTCCAGTTTCCTAAAAGATTGGCATTAGAAAATTCGTCGTTGTTTTGATCGATCAAACTAAAGTTGGAAAGTTCAAAAGGTTCTTCGTAAATCGATGCCCCTATATCCCGAAGTTCAGTTTCTAATGCTCTGTCTTGACGCACGAAATAAAGTGAAACCAAGATCACCGCCAGCGCAGTATCTACCAGAAGAAAAGCGATAAGACCTAATTTTGTTGAAGGCGAAAGTTGCATGATTCTTTCGTGTAAGAACCGGTGAAATTAGAACAAATAGTGATCTAACACTAGCGCGACAAACAACAGCGCCAGATAAACAATCGAGTACTTAAATGTATCCATTGCCGTAGTAGGTTTCGAATTGAACATGAGCAGGCCTGACCAAAATAGAAAGCCTGCACCCAGGACTAATGCCGAACCCAAATAAAGTGGTCCACTCATGCTAGAGAAATAAGGAAACACCGAAACTACAACCAGGATTGCGGTATAGACGATGATGTGCACCTTAGTAACGTGCTCGCCATGAGTAACTGGCAACATCGGTACACCACTTTTGGCATATTCGTCTTTGCGATGAATTGCCAAAGCCCAAAAATGAGGAGGAGTCCAAGCGAAGATAATTAGGACAAGAATTAGGGCATCCGGTTCAATCGTGCCAGTGACTGCCGACCAACCAAGCAATGGAGGCATCGCGCCGGACAGCCCCCCAATAACTATGTTTTGCGGCGTCGCGTGCTTGAGATAGCCGGTATAAATAAACGCATAGCCCACGAAAGAACCTAAAGTTAGCCAGGCACAAAGTGGATTTACCCAGAACAGTAAGATTCCCATGCCCAATACGCCGATTGTTACGGCAAAGATAATCGTTTGTTTTGGATCGACTCGGCCTTGCGGCAGTGGTCTATTGTGGGTGCGCTTCATCAGGATATCGATCTTACGATCGATCAGATGATTAACCACGGCACCCGATGCTGCTACCAAAGCGATACCCAAGTTGCCAAGGACAAGAACGTCTAGCGGCACCATGCCTGGCACAGCCAGGAACATGCCCACCAGTGAAGTAAGAATCATCAACATCACGACGCGTGGTTTGCACATCTCATAATAGTCGCGCCAACTGGCAGATGTGTTTGAAGTCAGTTCAGTCACAATGTGTTTATTAGTGAGCCTTTGGAGAGTCGCTGTAAGAGTATACGACAGATTTCTAGTTTAGATCGCAAACCCTTTTTTTGAGCGCGGGCATTCAACCATTTTTCTTTCCGAATCTCAACCTATGTCATTCATTTCAAAAACATGATTTGCACGATTTTTTGAACCAGCTTAAGTTGAGTTTTTCAAGCTGACAGAAAGCTGTCAAAAAGTCTTGCTTTAGCGCAGGAAACTGGGGGTTTCTAGACTATAATCGCTTGCGATATAAGGGGTTTTTCTATAGCATTCCGGTGCGCGTGAGGTGTGCGAAAAATCCCTGAATATTTGGGCTAAATTCAAGTACTTGGGAAAGCGTAACAACCCCATCCAGAATTAAATAATTACTAGGGAAAAACTAGCAAAAGAGCTTTCAAGATGAGTGATTCGTCGAGTTAACTCTAAGACTGAATTGCGGTGAATTTAAGTTTAGAAATCTAGATCCCTGGGACGAAATGAGCAAAACAATACTAATCTTTTCAGCAAGGCTCGATGACACAGCAATCTTCGTGCCCGGTGGAATACGTTTGTAATTTTTAGAAGGAATACTGGTATATGGCTTTAGCGGTCGTTGTTGTTCTCCTGGTAGTAGGTTCAATCATCTTCCATTTCATGCAGCTTTATGGTGGACCATGGTATTTCACAGAGTTAGCTGCCGACTGGGGAACTATCGATTTCACGATAAACGTAACTTTCTGGGTTACTGGATTCGTTTTTGTCGTAGCTAATCTTTTCATGGCCTGGTGTGTGTATAAGTTCCGCCATAAAGACGGTCAAAAAGCCGTTTATGAGCCTGAAAACCACAAGCTTGAAATCGGTTTAACCGTTTTCACCACGGTGGGTGTTATCGCCATGTTGGCGCCGGGCTTATTCGTATGGGCCCAATTCGTTACAGTTCCAGAAGAAGCTGACCAATACGAAGTGTTAGGCTCTCAATGGCAATGGCAATTCCGCTATCCCGGAGCAGATGGTCAACTCGGCGCAGCGGACGTATCTCATGTCACTCCAGCGAACCCATTCGGCATCAACCCCGACGATCCAAATGGACAAGACGATGTAGTGGTTAATGAGCCCAATATGCATCTGCCAGTGAACCGACCGGCACATGCTCTACTTCGTTCCCACGATGTATTGCACAACTACACTGTGACCCAATTCCGGGTGAAGATGGATTTGGTCCCTGGCCTGGTTTCCTACCTCTGGTTTGATCCAACGGTGGAGGGCACCTATGACATTCTTTGTGAAGAACTCTGCGGCATTGGTCATTTCGTCATGCGTGGTTCTGTCACTGTTGAGTCCCAGGCTGAATTTGATGCCTGGCTCGCTTCCCAGCCAACATTTGCCGAAACTCAAGCTATTTCTGAACCGGATATGGCTGCTGGTCAGGCTGCCTATGCTATCTGTGCCTCCTGCCATGGTGCGCAAGGCGAAGGCAACCAAGCACTAAATGGGCCTAAGCTAGCTGGCCAGGGAGCCTGGTATACCGAGCGACAACTTAGGTATTTCCAAACCGGAGTCCGCGGTGGAGAAGGGGATACTTTAGGTGCCCAGATGACATCTATGTCAATGACTCTTGCTGATGACGCTGCGATTCGCAACGTCGCTGCTTATATCGAATCGCTTCCAGATACACCTTTAGACCCAACCGTAACTGGTGATGTTGAGAATGGCCGAAAAATTTATCAGGCCAATTGCGCTGCCTGTCACCTAGATGATGGCAGAGGTACCTGGTATACCGATGCACCTAGTTTGGCCGGAATGAGCGATTGGTATTTTGTTACCCAGATTAGCAATTTTGGCGCAGGCATCCGCGGACTGCACCCAAACGATCACTACGGAGAGCAGATGGTTGCCATGGCGACTGCTATGTCTAACATAAACGAAATTGAAGATGTCGCAGCGTATATCAATACTCTGCGTTAAAAGATTTTAGACTGAAAGTTTATAAAGAATTTATTGAGGCCACGGGCCGAACTATTTAAAGAGAGATTAGGAGGAATTAATGGCGTACGTACCATTAGCAGATCGCGATCATGAGATGGAATTGCATCATCCACATACTTGGATAGGTAAGTGGGTCTTCTGTCAGGATCACAAAGTCATTGCTATTCAGTATGGCAGCATAGCCATTTTTACTGGCCTAGTTGGATTAGTTCTTTCCTTGCTATTCCGCATGCAGCTGGGGTTTCCAGAAACCGCCGATTTTATAGATCCGAGTTTTTATTACCAGGCCGTCACAATGCACGGCATGATCATGGTGATTTATTTGCTTACAGCCTTATTCCTGGGTGGCTTTGGGAATTACCTAATTCCTCTTATGTGTGGCGCCCGAGACATGGTGTTCCCATTTATGAACATGCTGTCGGTATGGGTATTTTTGGTATCTGTAATTATTTTAATGGCCAGTTTCTTTGTGACTGGCGGACCAACCGGTGGGGGCTGGACACTTTACCCCCCTCAAACAACCTTGGCTGGTACACCAGGCCACGATATGGGCATTGTGTTAATGCTTATTTCTCTCGCGGTGTTTATCGTTGCTACAACAATGGGCGGCTTGAACTATGTAGTAACAGTGCTTCAATATCGCTGTCGCGGCTTAACGCTGATGCGCTTGCCTCTTGCAGTATGGGGCATCTTCGTCGCAACAATTCTAGCGCTGTTTGCATTTCCCGCATTACTTGTGGCGGCGATTATGATGCTATTTGATCTTTTGTTAGGCACTAGTTTCTTTATGCCAGCAATTATCGAATCAGGGACACCGCTTGATCACAATGGCGGATCGCCGATCCTATTTCAACACCTGTTCTGGTTCTTCGGTCATCCAGAAGTTTACATTGTGGCATTGCCGGCATTCGGATTGGTATCTGATGTTTTAAGTGTGCACGCGCGCAAAAATATTTTTGGTTACCGGATGATGGTATGGGCGATCATAGCCATTGGCGGTTTAAGCTTCGTCGTTTGGGCTCATCATATGTATGTTAGTGGGATGCATCCGTATTTTGGGTTCTTCTTCGCTACTACCACACTAATTATTGCAGTGCCGACAGCGATCAAAGTCTACAATTGGATTTTGACCCTCTGGGAAGGGGACATTCGATTAAATGCTCCAATGTATTTTGCTATTGGCTTTATCTTTACATTCATTCATGGTGGTTTGACTGGGCTATTCCTAGGCAATGTGGTTATTGATTTGCCATTATCAGACACATACTTCGTAGTGGCTCATTTTCACATGGTAATGGGGGTCTCTCCTGTATTGGTGGTATTCGCAGCGATATATCATTGGTATCCGAAGATGTCCGGACGTATGTACCATGAAGGCATGGCCAAACTGCATTTCTGGTGCACATTCCTCGGCACCTATGCGATATATTTGCCAATGCACTACCTCGGATTCCTTGGCGTGCCCCGTCGATATTATGCATTAGGTTCAACAGACTTCTTGCCAGCGTCCGCACAAGATTTAAATACAACAATTACTATAGCTGCGCTATTCGTAGGCGCCTCTCAGCTTTTATTCCTAATTAACATCATATGGAGTTTACGCAGCGGGCCTAAAGCGGGCCCAAATCCTTGGGGAGCAGCTTCATTAGAATGGCAGACCCCCGACACTCCACCTGTACATGGAAACTGGGGCGACTCTTTGCCAACAGTTTATCGCTGGGCGTATGACTACAGTGTTCCAGGTGCTCATCAGGACTTTATCCCCCAGAACACTCCTGAGAGTGAAGAACCGACTGTGGACGAAGAACACTTTGATCCAGATACAGATGGGTCCAAGGCTGACGTATGAGTTTTTTTAAAACCATCACTACTAAGCCCTGGGAAAAGAAGGGCGTTATCGGCGGACTTGATCCTGAAGGCGCAATTAACGCGCCTAATGAAAAAGTTGCTCTGTCGGTGTTTTTAGTAGTTGCCTCGGTTGTTTTTTCTTTATTTACCGTTGGCTATTTTCTACGCATGGAACTGCCTGATTGGCAGCCATTGTCAGAGCCCGTTCAACTTTGGTTTAACACTGGATTATTAGTGTTAAGCAGTATGTTGTTTCAATGGGCACGCAATATCGTAAATAGCGAAAGCTCCAAACATCTAACTGCAACATTTATTGGCGGAGGCTTTTTCGCCATCTTCTTTATCACGGGTCAACTGGTAATTTGGAGTAATTTGCAGGATGCAGGTTATTACATGACTTCAAACCCTGCCAATGCCTTCTATTATTTAATGACAGGCGTACACGCAGTTCATCTATTGGGTGGATTATGGGTATGGAGTAAGAGTTCGATTAAGTTACTTTCCGGTAGTGAAGCGAAGAACCTCAAACTAAGTGTCGAACTTTGTACTTTGTATTGGCACTTTCTTTTGATTGTTTGGATAGTGCTATTTGCAATTTTATCGAATACATAAAACAAGATTACGCAATACTTAATGGGAAATATTAATGAGTGAAGCAACAGCATCTCACGAGGGAATTACAGGGCTAGTTGACGATTGGGCCGCAGACAAGCAGGCCTATCATGTGCCTTGGGGCAAGGCAATGATGTGGATCTTTCTCGTAAGTGACACCTTTATCTTCTCTTGCTTTTTGGTGGGCTACTTGAATGTTCGCATTACGACAACTGAGCCATGGCCGCCTCAGAGTGAAATCTTTGCGCTTTCATTTGGTGGAGATCCTATTCCGCTCATCCTCATCGCAATTATGACGTTTATCCTTATTACCAGTTCGGGAACCATGGCATTGGCAGTGAATTTTGGTTATCGAAAAGATAAAGCCAAGACGTTTTGGTTAATCTGCGCCACTGCTGCGTTTGGTGCTTCATTCGTTGGCATGCAAGCTTTCGAGTGGACCAAACTAATCGTTGACGAGGGAGTTCGGCCCTGGGGTAATCCTTTTGGAGCACCGCAATTTGGGTCGGTCTTTTTTATGGTGACTGGCTTTCACGGATTACACGTGTCTGCCGGGGTGATTTACTTAATGTGGGTAGCCTTGCGAGTGAAACGAGGATACTACGACGATAAAGGATTTGAGATCGTAGAGATAGCCGGCCTTTATTGGCACTTTGTTGACTTAGTTTGGGTATTCATTTTCGCATTTTTCTACTTATTGTAAGGAAGAACTCTAATGGCTTCTGCTGAAGGACAACAACATCCCTTAGGGATCTATTATAAAATTTGGATACTACTCTTCGTATTGAGCGGCTTCTCCTATGCCGTCGACTATTTCGAAGTCCAAGGAGCGCTGCGTTGGACCCTGGTAATCACATTCATGTTTTTAAAAGCGGGCTTTATCGTTGCGATATTTATGCATGCGGTTTGGGAACGCCTGGCTTTAGTAATGACAATTTTAGGGCCGCCGACTGTTTTGCTTATTTTAATCGGATTTATGTCCATAGAAGGAAACTATACAGAAGGGCTTCGTTTTGATTACATGGGCCATGATCGCGATGCAGTGGCATTAACTCCTGCCGACCTTCATGGGGAAGAAGGCGATCATGGAGGAGAGGAAGAGCACTAATCTTCAACTCAAATCTCAAAAAAGGGCTATAGTTAATTCCATAGCCCTTTTTTTATGGCTGCAACAATCGTAAATGCTTTTTAGTTTGGAGCCGGAATTTCACAAAACTCTGGCAATCGATTTGGATTTCGAAAAGCATCGTATGAAAGACTTTTATTAATTGCGCAGCGCATTCATGACGGGAGATGTTTCTGGTCTCACGCCTCTCCAACGAAGAAAAGATTCAGCAGCCTGCTCTACTAACATTCCAAAACCATCTATAGCGTTCGCAGCACCATTGTTCTTTGCCCAGGAAACAAAGGCAGTATCCTCATTGCCATACATCATGTCGTAACAACAGCAACCTGTTGCGAGTTGGTCTGGACTAATTGCTGGAACTTCTCCAACTAAACTTAGTGATGTTCCATTAATTATGAGGTCGAATTCTCCTTGAAGATTTTCAAAGCTGGCCACTTCGATGTTTTGTTGCGCAGAGAATAGTTTGCGCATTTGCTTGGCTTTTTCTTTAGTTCTATTTACCAGAGTGATAGTCGCTGGCTTTTCTTCGATTAAAGAAACAAGCGCACCCCTAACGGCCCCTCCTGCACCGATTACCAACAAATTTTTGCATTCGATAGCAATACCGTTATTGGCTTGAATATCACGCACTAGTCCAACGCCGTCGGTATTGTCACCACATAGGGTACCTTCAGCATCTTGAAATAGCGTATTTACTGCACCAGCTTGTTCTGCCAGCGGCTCCAATTGATTCGCAATTCGGTAAGCACGTTCTTTATGGGGAACGGTGACATTCAGTCCACCACCACCATTGGCAAAAAAATCCAGGACAAAGGAATCGAAATTATCAGCCGCAACTTCAATAGCTTCATATTGCACATCTTGCTTAGTTTGCTCAGCAAACATTCTATGGATAGCAGGGGATTTGCTCTGCGCGATTGGAGTGCCGATGACTGCATAGCGAGTCATTATTTATTCCTAAAGTGAAATGCTTAAGCCCAGTCTTTGGGTTGCAAAAAGTGAGTATAAAGTTTTTCTTCTTCGCTGCCAGGTTCAGGATGCCAGTCATATATCCATCTGACCGTAGGAGGTAGCGACATAAGTATAGATTCGATTCTACCCACACCTGATTGTAATCCGAATACTGTGCCTCGGTCGTAAACCAAATTGAACTCAGCATAGCGACCGCGCCTGTACTCCTGGAATGCTTTCTGCTCAGTCGAGTAGATATGGTCTTTTCTTCTTTCAACGATGGGCAAAAAGGCGTCGAGATAACTGTTTGCCATCGCCTGCACAAATTCAAAAGACTGATCAAATCCTAATTCATTAAAGTCGTCGAAAAACAATCCACCAATACCCCGTGGCTCATTTCTGTGTTTAATATGAAAATAGTCATCACATTGTTGCTTGAACTTGGGATAGAAACTCTCACCAAAAGGATCACATGCTCGTTTGGCGGTTTGATGCCAATGAATACAATCTTCATCATTCCCGTAATAGGGAGTTAAGTCGTAGCCGCCGCCAAACCACCAGACAATATCTTCGTTTTCTTTTTCAGCAACAAACATTCTAAAGTTAGCGTGAGAAGTAGGAACGAACGGGTTTACTGGATGAATAACCAATGAAACACCCATGGCTTGATACGCTCTACCTGCTAACTCGGGACGCTGCGCTGTTGCTGATGCTGGCATTGATTTGCCAAAAACGTGAGAGAAGTTTACGCCGCCCTTTTCAAAAATATCACCATCTCTGATAACGCGAGATATGCCTGAACCGCCTTCTTCTCGGTCCCATTTGTCAGTTTTAAATTCAGCGACAGATTCAAGACCCTCTATTCCATTACAAACGTTCTCCTGCAATTGCAGCAAAAACCCTTTTACTCGTTGGCTGTCTTCTGATTTCAATTTGCGTTCTCCGCCGCCCATGGCTAACTAATTAATAGCTAGCGTAATATGTTCCCAGTCACTAAATCTCTAATTTTGGAAGGGGAATCTTGGTCGCCAAGCTCTCCATCCATGATGTAGTCAATTTTATCTGCAAATTGCTCCTCAAGAATTAATCTAGATCTAATTTCTACTTCTCCAGTATTATTAGCCGAAGTAGAGACAATGGGCTTACCAAACTCACTGCATAGCGCGTTAACCAGAGGATGCCCACTCACTCGAATGGCGATCGACTCGTGGTCGCCCTTTACCCAGCGAGGAAAAATTTGTTTCGGGTCTGGAATTAGCCAAGTGGTAGGGCCCGGCCAAGTACTTTCTAAAAGTGCTAACTGATCCACTGAGAGATCTTTAGTAAGTTCTGCAATCTGGGTCAGACCTGCAGCAACCAGAATCAGGCCTTTTCCCACCGGCCGTTGCTTTATTTCTAGAATTCGATGAACTGCTTCTTCTATATAGGGATCACAGCCGAAACCCCAAACTGCTTCGGTGGGGTAGGCAACTAACTTTCCCTGATTGAGAAATTCACAGGCAGTGGTTAATTCGAGGTTGCCCATTGGGCGATCCTGCTTCTTTAGTTTAGAGCGAATCCTGTAGAGCTTGATCTTGGGCCTGAACTTTTTCCGCGTTAGCTGCCCGTTCTGCTCTTACGCGTTCGGCTAAATTACTATCTGATAGAGACAGAATTTGTGCGGCCAAATAGCCAGCATTTTTTGCGCCGGCCTTACCAATAGCTACTGTTGCTACTGGAATTCCGCCTGGCATCTGTACGGTAGAAAGCAATGAATCAAGCCCTTGCAATGGCCCGGCATCAATCGGGACACCAATTACAGGTTTAGTTGTATGAGCAGCGGTCGCCCCAGCCAAATGTGCAGCAAGTCCAGCGCCACAGATAAAAACCTGGCATCCGCGCTCAACTGCATCACCAATATACTGTTGGGTGGCAGTAGGGGTGCGGTGCGCCGATGTGACTTTAATTTCGTAGTTAATGCCAAGTTGTTTTAATACATCTGCCCCTGCCTGCATGACAGAGAGGTCGTTTTCAGACCCCATTAGAATGGCTACGAAGGGTTCACTCATTGCTTTTGCTTCCAGCTTAAAAAATGCGAAACGGGGAAACTACCGCAGACCTGATTGGGTTGCAAGCATGATACAAAGATTCAAATTCATCTAGTTTTCAGGCCAAACAGACCAGCTCCTTTCGCTACTATTAACCCTTCAATTTCTAAAGTCATAAGTTCCATTGCAAGTTTCGTCATGAGAATTCCTGTCTCCGACAATAAGAAATCTAACAGCACTTGTTCAGTGCCAATAGCATTCAAGATCGCTCGTTGAATCTCATTTTCCCAATGAGCATGCGTCTGCGGATTTACGGTATAATTGTTACTAGAAGTAGTCCACAGAGACTGCTTTTTTAGTGTAAATCCGATATTAAGGGCTTTCCTAGCAATGGCACTCTTAGAAATTCTGGAATTTCCGGATCCCAGACTGCGCAAAATAGCAGCTCCCGTAGCTCTTTTCGACGACAAGCTGGAAGCCTTGATCGACGATATGCTTGAAACCATGTACGAAGCAAAGGGCATCGGCCTAGCAGCCACTCAAGTAAATGTTCTCAAGCGCTTATTGGTAATCGATTTATCGGAAGAAAAAGATAGTCCTCAAGTCTTCATTAATCCAAGTTTTGAAGTAACTGAAGACGAGCTTTGTGAATACGATGAGGGCTGTCTATCAGTGCCGGGCTTCTACGAAACAGTCTCTCGCCCCAAAGGCATAAAGGTGTTAGCTCAGGATAAGCAAGGTGAGAAGT
This sequence comes from Pseudohongiellaceae bacterium, assembly GCA_045565735.1. Taxonomy (GTDB): domain Bacteria; phylum Pseudomonadota; class Gammaproteobacteria; order Pseudomonadales; family Pseudohongiellaceae; genus UBA9145. The sequence continues at coordinate 9,831 of JBJLER010000049.1, read as the reverse complement.
TTGAGCTCGAAGCGGAAGGAATATTGTCCACCTGCATTCAACATGAGATTGATCACTTGGATGGCAAGCTTTATGTTGACTACCTGAGCCCGCTCAAACGCAATCGTATACGCGGCAAGCTCGAAAAAGAACATAAGAAGTCTGCGTAGCAAACATCATGTCAGAATTACGAATCGTATTTGCGGGGACACCGGAATTCGCTGCCGCACATCTAAATTCAATTCTTAATTCTTCACACGAAGTGATAGCGGTTTATACACAACCAGATCGACCCTCCGGCAGGGGCATAAAACTTTTACCTAGCCCGGTGAAGGAATTAGCTCTTGCTAACAATCTCCAAGTTAATCAACCTGCCTCACTGCGAAATGAAGATGAACACCGACTGCTCGAAAGCTATTCTGCCGACGCCTTGATTGTTGTTGCCTATGGATTAATCTTGCCTAGAGAAATATTAGCCGTTCCAAGGTTTGGTTGTATTAATGTGCATGCTTCTTTGCTGCCACGTTGGCGCGGTGCTGCTCCCATCGAGAGAGCCTTGCTTGCTGGCGACAAAGTGTCAGGTATCACAATTATGCAAATGGATGAAGGGCTCGATACCGGAGATATGTTACTCAAATCTGAAGTAAGTATTGATGACTCTAATACGCGCAACGACCTCGAAAGCAAACTTACCGAAGTCGGTTGTGAAGCTTTAATCAAGGCTCTTAATAATCTCGAAGAGCTTCTAAAAACCCCAGAAAAACAGGACGATTCACAATCTTGCTACGCTGGCAAATTGGATAAAGCTGAGGCTCTGATAAATTGGTTGCAGTCGGCAGAATTAATTGAAAGACAGATAAGAGTCGGCATTGGCCGGTTTCCAGCTTATTCATTCTTTAACAGCGAGCGTATCCGAATTCTTAAAGCCCAAGTTAGTAATGCCACCTCCGACTTAAGTCCCGGCACAATTATCGAGTCGAACAAGGACTCGTTTACAGTACAATGTGGAACTGGTTCCATAGCTATTACTCAAATCCAATTGCCCGGTAAAAATGTTGTGGCAGTTCGTGATATCACAAATTCGAAACCAAGCTTTTTTACAGCGAGCAAAAAATTCACTGCAAGTGATGAAACGACTTGATGCAACAGGAAAATGTAAGAGCGCTTGCAGCCACCATTCTTAAGCGATTGCTGGATGGCAGTGGATCATTATCTTTTCATTTGGCCAGACACAAAGAACACAAGGACTATTCCTTGTTGCAAGAAATATGTTTCGGGTCTTGTCGAAGCTATTATGCCTTAGAGTTTTTAGTCGATGAGTTATTAGACAAACCATTAAAGAAAAAAGACGGTGACATAAAGTGCCTACTTATTGTTGGCATTTATCAATTAAAAGAACTCTCGATACCTGATCATGCGGTATTGAACGAAACTGTTTCTGCCACTCAAGAGCTTAATAAGACATGGGCGAAAGCTTTAGTTAATGCCATTTTGAGAAATTACTTGCGGCAAAAAGAATCCTTAGGTAAATCAATCGAGAGTGCACCCGATAATATTCAACACTCTTTTCCCGATTGGTTGTTACAGAGACTAAACTCTGTCTGGCCAGGACAACTAAAAGATATCTTGGCTGGCAGCAATCAGCGCCCACCGATGACACTTAGAGTAAACCAGGACAAGACTTCCAGGGCCGATCTGATCGAGTCGCTTGCTGAAAACCACATTAAGGCTAATGCCGGCGAGTTAGCAAAAACTGCGATTTATTTGGATAAGCCCAAAACAGTAACAGAGATCCCCGGGTTCCAGCAGGGAATGCTCAGCGTCCAAGATGAGGCCTCTCAACTAGCAGTTGAATTGCTGCAACTGGAGTCAGGACATAGGGTATTAGACGCCTGTGCAGCTCCAGGTGGAAAAACCTGTCATATGCTTGAAAGTGAGTGTTCACTTACGCGGTTAGTTGCAGTAGATCTGGTGCCCGACCGAGTTGAGCGAATTCGGGAGAATCTGTCCCGGCTCTCATTGCAAGCAGTACTGCATTGTGCGGACATCTTGGACCGAGATAGCTGGTGGGATAGTGAGCTCTTTGATCGAATTCTCGTCGATGCCCCCTGTTCGGCGACAGGTGTAATAAGGCGCCACCCAGATATCAAGCTGCTGCGAAGTAAGCAAGAAATTCAAAAGCTAGTGTTATTGCAGGGTCAGATTCTTGAGACGCTTTGGCCTTGCTTGGAAAAAAATGGGCTTCTTTTATATGCCACTTGTTCTTTACTTCCAGAGGAAAACGATCAACAAATCGAACGCTTTTTACAATCGACGGATAGCGCTAAATATGAAGGCATCGCGGCCGATTGGGGAGTAGAATGCCGCTATGGAAGACAGCTCCTCACCGGCGCATGTGAAGGCCCTGATGGATTCTTTTATTCGTTACTTAGAAAAAGCTAAGCGATCTAAGCGCAACCATTCGCAAGTAGTCTTGTCATGAAAATAATTATTCTCGGTGCCAATCAAGTTGGTCGCACCCTGGCTGAAACTTTGGCCAATGAGGCTAATGACATAACTGTTGTTGATAACGACAGTGAGCGCTTGCGCGAATTAAAAGACCAAATCGATATCGGTACGATTCCGGGCCAGGCTTGCCATCCTAATGTGCTAACTCGCGCTGGTGGAGAAGACGCTGACATGATTATCGCTGTTACCGAAAACGATGAGATTAACATGGTGGCTTGCCGCGTTGCGTATTCCTTATTCCAAACTCCTAAGAAAATTTGTCGGCTGCGCTCTGCTGCCTATTTAGTAAGCGACAAATTGTTTGGCAAGCATGGCATCGCAGTAGACGTAGTGATAAGTCCAGAGTTGATTGTTTCTTCTTATATCGCACGACTAATTGATCTGCCTGGCTCTTTACAAGTTTTGGATTTTGCCGAAGGAAGAGTTCAGCTCGTTGCGGTAAAAGCTTTTTATGGCGGGCCATTAGTGGGACAAGAGATTAGATTACTGCGACAGCATATGCCGAACGTAGAAACTCGAGTCGCGGCAATTTTTCGCAAAGACCGCCCAATAATTCCTGAAGGCTCAACAGTAATCGAAGCGGACGATGAAGTTTTCTTTGTCGCTGCACAGGAAAATATTCGAGCCTGTATGGGCGAGCTACGACGCTTAGATAAACCTTATAAAAGGATAATCATTGCAGGTGGCGGCAACATTGGCATGCGCTTAGCGGAAACCATTGAAAAGAGGTACCAAGTAAAAATAATCGACCACAATCCAGAGCGCTGCGCTTATCTCTCCGAGCATTTAGACAAGGCAATCGTGCTTAACGGTGAGGCATCTCATCAAGAGCTATTATTAGAAGAAAACATCGAAGATACCGATGTATTCCTTGCGCTCACAAATGACGATGAAGCAAACATTATGTCTTCACTGTTAGCGAAACGCCTGGGTGCAAAAAAGGTTATGACAATCATAAACAATCCTGCTTACGTTGATTTGGTACAAGGTGGTGAAATTGATATTGCAATCTCTCCACAACAAGCGACCATAGGGAGCCTGCTAACCCATGTTCGTCGTGGCGATGTGGTTAATGTTCATTCCTTACGTCGCGGTGCCGCTGAAGCAATGGAAGCGATAGCCCATGGCGATCAAGCTTCTTCAAAAGTAGTTGGTAAGACCATCGAAGATATTGATCTGCCCGAAGGAACAACAATTGGTGCGATCGTTAGAAATAATGAAGTGCTGATTGCCCATGACGATACTGTGGTCGAATCGGACGATCATGTAATCCTCTTCTTAGTGGATCGCAAAACTATTCCAGAAGTAGAGCGCTTGTTCCAAGTTGGTTTTAGTTTTTTCTAGGCGCAATTCAAAACACGAATGCACGCTTCAATCATTATTAAAATTCTAGGCAGCTTACTAATGCTGTTTAGTTTGCTAGCAAACATCCCACCGATGTTAGTGTCGCTGTTTTATGCCGATGGCATGTTTCCAGCCTTCTTTAACTCTTTGCTTATTATTCTCGTTTTAGGCGCCATTCTATTTTTATCCACTGCTGGGACTAAAAAAGATTTGGGAACCCGAGATGGTTTCCTTGTAGTTACTCTCTTCTGGGCAGTGTTAGGTACGGCAGGTTGTTTGCCCTTTTTGTTCTCTCCGGCATTGGAGTTGTCTATTACAGACGCTGTGTTCGAATCCCTTTCAGGCTTGACCACAACAGGGGCAACCGTCATCTCCGGACTAGATTCCTTGCCTAAATCAATACTGTTTTATCGCCAGCAGTTACAGTGGCTTGGTGGTATGGGGATCATCGTATTGGCCATCTCTTTATTGCCAATGCTCGGCATCGGAGGCATGCAGCTTTATCGGGCAGAAAGCCCGGGCCCAGTCAAAGACAACAAGTTATTACCACGCTTAGCAGAAACTGCCAAAGCTCTCTGGTTCATTTACTTGTCTTTGACAGCGGTCTGTGCAGTTGCTTACTGGATGGTTGGGATGGACTTATTCGATGCCATTGGCCATAGTTTCACCACGATTGCCATTGGAGGGTTCTCAACTCACGATGCCAGCTTGGGTTATTTCGCAAATCCTGGAGTAGATCTGGTAGCGATTGTGTTTATGTTTATTGCAGGGATAAACTTCGCGCTACATTTTGCAGCCTGGCAGCGAAAAAGTATTCGCCATTACTTAACAGATCCAGAATTTCTTTTTTACGCGTTCATACTGTTATTAGTTTCGTTGATAACCATCAGCGTGCTTTATTTCTCGAATGTGTATTCCGGAATATTCGAATCATTTATAAAAGGATTGTTTCAGGTTGTATCAATAGCTACCACAACGGGATTTACCACTGCGGATTACAGTTCATGGCCGCTCTTTCTTCCTTACATGCTTATGTATGCTGCAATAATCGGTGCCTGTGCTGGTTCAACTGGCGGCGGCATGAAAGTGATTCGTATTTTGTTAATTTTTAAACAAGGCTTTAGGGAAGTACAAAGACTAATCCATCCGAAAGCGGTTATCCCGGTGAAGTTAGGTCGTAATCCGGTCCCTGATAGAGTAATTGAATCGGTCTGGGGATTTTTCGCGGTATATGTACTGGCATTTATGCTGATGCTGTTAGCATTGTTAGCAACTGGCCTGGATATTATCACCGCCTTTAGCGCCGTAGGCGCCTGCATTAATAATTTAGGCCCTGGCTTAGCCAGCGTTGCTGAAACTTATGGGGATTTGCCTGGCACTGCGAAATGGATTTTATGTGCAGCCATGTTGTTAGGCCGACTAGAAGTTTTTACTTTATTGGTGCTATTCACTCCAATGTTTTGGAAGCGCTAGTAAAATTTACTACCGTCAGCTTGTTTCCTAAACCGCTTGTACTCCCATTGATATTGCTCGATCGCACTGAGCACAGTTTTTTCGACGGTACTGTTAAGTGCCGCTAGGGAAATACTTGCATCTTCGCTATAGATTCCTTCGTCAGCTTCTTGGACTATCACTTTAAAACCTTTGGCATTAGGTAATCTTTTTGCAAAACCACAAAAAACTTTTGCATCAGTTTTTTGTAAGAGTTTGCTAATCAAGGTCATGGTCAATGCAGGCACTCCAAAGAAATTTGCATATCCTCCTCCTTCTTGCGACGGCACTTGATCCGGTAATACACCAACTACCTGCCCTCGCTTTAGTGTTCTGAAGATTTGAGCTACGCCGGTTTGATTAGTCGGGGCCATATTCAAGCCACCACGAGAACGCGAGCGAGTAATTAGTCGATCGAGAGCTAAATATTTGGGTGGCTGGTAAAGAAAGGTCGTGCTTGCTGAATCACTTAGATAAAAACCAAAAATTTCCCAGTTTCCGAGGTGGGGGGCAAGCAGAATAATTCCATTGCCAGATTCATAGGCCGCATTAAATTTGTCCTGGCCCTCACAATCGACGACTAGGGCTAGAGTTTTTTCCATAGGTAGTAACCACGACTTCCCCATTTCGATGGCTGTTGACGCAGTGTGGATTAAACTAGACTTTGCAAGCTCGGCAATTTCAGCTTCTGATTTATCAGGAAAGCAGGCAGTGAGATTTCTCTCTGTCGTTGTTTTGGCTCGGGTTGGAAATCTATAGAGTAGAGTACCCCATGCTTTAGCAATTACCTGCAGAATAGAAAGAGGCAACAAAGCGCCCAATGCTAAGAAGCACCTAAATGAAAAATAGCCGAGTGATTGAATCGTGGGTCTCCCGTTTCTTATCGCGACAGCTTATTGTAGAGCGACAAAAAGGAAAGGCAATTTCCCTCTTGCCGAAGAATCTTAACAAACAGAGTCTAAAGTTGGCGGCTATAGATTACTTCCATAATATCAAGGATAATTGCAGCCCTTTGATTTACAGGCATTTTCGGCAAAATCGTGAGCCAGAATAACGACCTCAAAACTTTCCAAGGACTTGTTCTTGCTCTGCAACAATTTTGGGCCGAGAAGGGCTGTGTCGTATTGCAACCTTTGGATATAGAAGTTGGCGCCGGGACTTTCCACCCTGCCACTTTTTTGCGAGCCATTGGTCCGGAAAGTTGGAGCACAGCCTATGTACAACCCTGCCGCCGGCCCACTGATGGTCGTTATGGTGAAAATCCTAATCGCCTACAGCACTACTATCAGTTTCAAGTAATTCTGAAGCCATCGCCACAAGACATACAAACTATATATTTGGAATCTTTGGAAAACCTCGGCATCGATATGGCGATTCACGACATTCGCTTCGTTGAAGACAACTGGGAATCGCCGACTCTAGGTGCCTGGGGCCTTGGCTGGGAAGTCTGGCTTAACGGTATGGAAGTCACTCAGTTTACTTATTTTCAACAGGTTGGAGGACTTGAGTGTCATCCAGTCAGTGGAGAAATAACCTATGGCATTGAAAGAATCGCCATGTATATACAAGGAGTAGATAGTATTTATGACATCGTTTGGGCCGACGGCCCCAATGGTGTTGTTACTTATGGCGATGTGTTTAAACAAAACGAAGTTGAAATGTCTGTTTTTAATTTTGAGCAGGCTGACACTGACTTATTGTTCAAATATTTCGATGATTATGAAAGCCAATGTAACAAACTAATTGCGGAAAGCTTACCGCTGCCTGCTTATGAGCAAGTATTGAAAGCATCCCACAATTTCAATTTGCTAGACGCCCGAAACGCAATTTCGGTCACAGAGCGACAACGATTTATTTTGCGAGTACGTACCCTCGCCCGTTTAGTTGCTGAAGCTTATTTCGAAAGCCGCAAACAGCTTGGCTTCCCCCTTGCCAGTGAAGAATTACGCAAAGAATATTTAGAAACCTAAGCCATGCCTGCTCAAGATCTACTAATAGAAATCGGAGCCGAGGAGTTACCACCCAAGGCACTAAGCTCTCTGTCTAAAGCTTTTGAGGAGCTAGTAACCGCTGCTTTAAAAAAAGAATCGCTGTCTTTCGATTCGGCAAAGCGTTTTGCTACTCCCAGGCGCCTGGCATTGCTCATTTATGCGCTACAGGAAGCTCAGGAAGATAAGCAGATTGAAAGGCTCGGCCCGGCGGTAAGCGCTGCCTTTGATAGCGAAGGCAACCCCACTCCTGCTGCTTCCGGTTTTGCCAAATCCTGTGGGGTAGATGTCCATGAGTTGGCCAGGACAGAAAAAGATGGTGTGGAAAAGCTTTCCTTCTCTTCTTTCCAGCAAGGCCAACAAACCATTGCACTATTACCGGAGATCATAAGGCAGGCACTTAATCAGTTACCAGTACCCAAGCGCATGCGTTGGGGAAGCTCCCGAGAAGAATTCGTTCGCCCTGTGCATTGGTTAATGTTGCTGTTTGGGCAGCAAGTCGTTGATTTGGAAATCTATGGAGTTAGTAGCGGCAATAATTCCTATGGACATCGCTTTCTTCACAATAAAGCAATTTCACTGGATGCAGCCGAAGACTATGAAGAGTGCTTGAAAGAAAGTGGCAAAGTAATTCCAGATTTCGAAAGACGAAAAGCATTAATACGCGAACTAATTATTGAGGAAGGGAAAAAATCCGGAGCACAAACTGTAGTTGATGAGGCCTTGCTTGATGAAGTAACGGCGTTGGTTGAGTACCCTGTGGCATTGATCGGGGACTTTGATGAAGAGTTTTTGGAAGTGCCTGCGGAAGCTCTCATCCTCGCGATGAAATCGCATCAAAAATGCTTTTATCTTGTGGATGAGAAAGAAAGGTTACTGCCTAAGTTTGTAACCGTCAGCAATATTGTTTCTAAAGATCCGATGCAGGTAATTGAAGGGAACGAAAGAGTGATTCGCCCACGACTGGCGGACGCGCGATTTTTCTTTGAGAGTGACAAACAAACTCCATTAGCATCAAGAATGGGGCTACTTAGGAAGATTGTATTCCAAGAGAAGCTTGGAACTGTTTACGACAAGTCTGTTCGGGTTGCCAAGCTTGCCGTGGCCATTGCTGCCGATCTGGGAGCTGATACTGATCAATGCGAACGCGCTGCGATGTTGTCCAAGTGCGATTTGCTCACCAGTATGGTGCGTGAATTTGCTGACTTGCAAGGGCTGATGGGTTCTTATTACGCGCAGCATGATGGGGAAGCGGAAGAAGTCTGTAGTGCTCTCAACGAACAGTATTTACCAAGGTATGCCGGTGATTCATTGCCCGAATCCACAACCGGCGCAGTATTGGCGATGGCCGATAAATTGGACGCTATGGTGGGTTTATTCGGCATTGGCCAACCCCCCACTGGTTCCAAAGATCCGTTCGCGTTGCGTCGCTCTGCCATTGGAATTCTGCGCATACTGGTAGAAAAAGAACTCGATCTGGATATTGTGAAAGCCATCGAAGCATCTCTTGCCAGCTATTCCGATATCGAACTGCAAGCTAACACTACCAATCAAGTGTTTGAGTTTTTACTCGAACGTTTTAGAGCCTGGTACCTGGAAACTGGCATCAGTAGTGAAGTCTTTCAATCGGTCTTTGCAATGCGGCCTACGCGCCCGTTGGATTTTCACCATCGTATTCAGGCGGTTCACAACTTCGACAAGTTGCCAGAAGCTGTTACTTTGGCCGCCGCAAATAAACGAGTATCCAATTTGCTTTCGAAACAGAAAGAAGTTACTGAAGGTTCAGAGTGCTCCAGTAATCTTCTAACCGAAGCCGCAGAACAGTCATTACATAAAGAAATACAGGATAAAATGTTAGAGGTAGCGCCTTTGTTCGAACAAGGTGACTATACTAAGGGGTTGCAGTCACTTTCCACACTGAAGAACTCAGTTGATGATTTTTTTGACAATGTCTTAGTTATGCATCAAGACGATCAGGTTAGGCAAAACCGATTGGCATTACTGAAACAACTCAGAAATCTGTTTTTGCAAACAGCAGATATTTCCTACTTACATTCTAGTTAGCTATGAGCCAGACACAGGAATCTACAAAAACAATTGTTCTTGATAGAGACGGTGTCATTAATAAAGATTCACCTAACTATATAAAGTCGCACGAGGAGTGGATTCCAATACCCGGTAGCCTCGAGGCAATATCCTCATTACATCAAGCAGGGTTCTACGTCCTTATAGCCACAAATCAATCTGGCCTTGCTCGCGGTTTGTTTGATGAATTTGAACTAGCCAAGATGCATCATAAACTTTGTTCTATGGTCGAAGAAGAAGGCGGTTTTGTTTCTGGTATTTTTTATTGCCCTCATTCTGCAAATGATGAATGTGAATGCAGAAAACCGAATACGGGAATGCTAATACAAGCTGAAAACGAACTAGGCGTTTCCTTGGATGGAAGTCCATTTGTTGGTGATAGCCTTAAGGACTTGCAAGCAGCAACGGCGCACGGTATGCGCCCGATACTAGTTCG
>JBJLER010000048.1:0-8304 GCA_045565735.1 Pseudohongiellaceae bacterium | reverse complement strand
CAGCTTGCTATAAAAACTGGAATTTATTTACAACATACAGCTGTCTTGCGAATCATTTTAGGACTCCATAATCAGACATTGTAGCAGCAGAGAGAGACTCTTCAAGATAGTGAAATCAATAAGACAATCAACGTTAGAAATAACAGCTCAAGCCTGACAATACAGACTACTTCTTTGCCAAAGAAGGACTAAAATATCAATTATAACAATATATTACAGTTTATAATTAAACCAAGGTAATGTTAAAGCTTAACTATCATAAAAATAGTGGTAGTGTAAAATTAAATCTATTTAAAGATATCGAATTTCTAGTCGTTATAATTTAGACCCGCGGCTGTTAGGCCAGCTTATTTTTGCTAAAGAAAAGCCCAAAGCCTAGCAGCTGGAGCGTAATAACGTACGCAAAACTAGGGATGAGTTGCATAACAGAGCTCAAAACTATGTAAATAAACAGAAGCAATTGGACACGAAGGAAGTGTTGAAGAAGTGAATAAGACAGGTCCAAATCCAACCCACACTCCTCCTGAAAATAGAAAGGCACTAAAGAGTGTGGTCTCCAGCATTAGCGGAAAGCTTCGTCCGGTGAAAAGTAACCGGGCGACTAGCTCCAAGGATACGGCTGTATTGAATTCTCCGGCAATCGACATGGGCGCTCTCGAATCACGGATTAAGCAGCTTCCCAATATTGATGCTGCCCGTGTAGTCGAATTGCACAATCGCATCATAGCTAACGAATATAAAATAGATTCCGAGCGACTCGCGGGCAAAATAATTGACTTGGAATCATCCTTTAATTTCTAGTGCCGGAGTTCCACAAGTTACTTAAACTAATTCAAATTGAAGCGGATCTTGGAAAACAATTCGAGGCGCAGAAAATCTATGATTCACGTGGACAAACACCCTTAGATGGATCCCATAAAACCCGAAAGCTCGCCTCAGTCATGTGCTCTCCCAGGATAAAGGCGGATCTAGATTCTGTAATCTATCTAGATCTTCTGGCCTATCCACATCCCATAAAGTTTCAATCAAGGCATGGCTAAGATCTAATGTATCTATATTGCTAATGGTTTGCTCCAACACTCGATCAGTGCCCCATTCCACTCCATTAAATACCCCTGGATTTGAGGCCCTCATGCCGATTAGCACATAGCCACCATCTTCTGCAGGGCCAAGCACTATGTCATGGCCTGCATAGAGCTGGTGCATGGCGGATTCCAAATAAGCTGCATCGTAGCTGGGGCAATCAGATCCGATAACAATGACTCCATCCACTCCGGGCCTCAATAGTGCGTTCTCCATAGATCCGGCTATTTTTTCACCTAAGCTACTTCCTATTTGAAGATGAATATCTTCTCTATTACAGATGCCTAGGAAGAATTCATTAGATTCGTCTGCAGAAACCCATAGCTGCCAGGGAGCGAGCTTGATTGATGATAGTAATCCAGCGATTCGTTGACCCATGGCCCGATGCAATTCGAGGCACTTCTCACTCCCCAGCAGTGGTTCGAGCCGAGTTTTCACCTGCCCCAGAAATGGAGCTTTAACAAATAGCAGGATTCGCGCATTGGGATAGCGAAAGCTCGCCTCTTTGGGTGACGGTGAATCAGCTTTATCACGGTGCTCAGCAGACATGGGATAATAGCGATGAGCAAGTTTTATTGGACTCGTTCCAAAAAAATAGAGCAAGCGCAACCGCCACATAAAGAAGACAGTTTTGATTACTCCGTTTTGTTCCCATCTTCTAGCTGACGTTGTTACTTTCGAAGAGACAATCTTTGGTTTCGAAATACGCCGCAGTAGTTTAGTGATAGCAACATCTTCCATAAGAGGAATTTCTGGAAAGCCTCGAATACTTTCAAACAAATTGCGTGTGACAAACAACGTTTGGTCGCCAGTACACACCCAAGTGAGTGCAGCGCGAATATTCATGCTCCTGCCAATTATCTTGAATGATAATGCAGGATTATCAAACTGGAGGTTGAACCATCCCCATACTGAAGATTTTTCTTCTACCAAATTAGTAATCAGTTCGTTAGCAGCTTTAGGCAAGGTGGTATCAATGTGTAGGAATAAAAAAATATTGCCGGTGGCTAACTCTGCTCCTCGATTCATTTGCACAGCTCTTCCGGGTGAACTGTGAACTAACTTATCAACCAGAGGAGTTGCGAGATCAACAGTTCTATCAGCAGAACCACCATCAACAAGCACAACTTCACAATTGCTTTCTCTTAATTTCTGGAACGCGTTTAGACGAGCAACGATACACTTTTGCTCATTAAAAACAGGAATAATGATAGATAGTTTTTTCAAGAATTAAGAAAGTCTAATCTTTTAGCGCGCCACCGCAACTACTTCCCTGTCCGGCGGTACAGCCAAAGCAATGCTCGCCAATAGCAATGGGATTGTCTGTCAAATCCGTTTCGAGAATTTCTGAGAGATGGGTTTTAGGTTTTCCCTTTGCAAGTAAAGGCATCTTTAACATTTGATTGAAGTCACAATCATAGGTATAACCCAGATAATCAATACTTAACAAATTGCGGCACATTACAGTATCGAGATTCTCTTCACGGAAGCTGTCTCGCAATATTGTCATATATTCCTGATAAAGGCCTTTTGCTAACAACATGCCACCGAATCGACTAATGGGCATGTTCGTTATAATAAATAGCTGATTGAAAATTATTCCATGATCAGCTCTTAGCTCTCGCCTATAATCTTCTTCTAATCCGGATTGCGCAGGGGGAAGATTTGGCCCATCAGGATTAAATACAAGATTAAGTTGTTTGTTCTGATCACTTCCATAGCCAAGCGCATTTAGTTTTCTCAAAGCCGAAATGCTTTCCCAATACACGTTTTTCCCTCGCTGCTTTTCAACATTTTGCTCCATGTAGCATGGCAGTGAAGCCGTTACCGTGACACCTTGCTCCGCTAAAAATACAGCCATGTCTTCAAATCCCGGCTCTTCGATAATCGTAAGATTACAGCGATCGATAACTTCCATTCCGGTACTGCGCGCTTCCCGAACCAGGTATTTGAAGTTAACGTTTATCTCTGGAGCGCCTCCTGTCAGGTCGAGGGTTTTTACTGGATGCCTTTGAATAAATTCCAGAACTAAGTCTACAGTTTGTCGATCCATTTGCTCTGTGCGAGTTGGACCTGCATTTACATGACAATGGGTGCAGCTGAGATTGCACTTGTAGCCGAGATTTACCTGCAGTGTTTCCAATACACTGCGATTGATTGCAGGGAAATCTGTTTGCAGCAGTAAAGGACGCGTATCGAGCATTATTAGTTCTTCTTATATTAAAGCGGCTCAGATAAGATCCGCCAAGACCACATTTTATGACAACCAACTGCCTTACGCATAAATTTCCGAAGTGGTCGAAGCCAACACTCATTCTCTGGCATACCCCTCGTAAGAACTGACTGCCAAACTTAGTTAAAGCCTCTGAAAACAGGGAAATTCGCGAGGAACGTGATCCAAGCCGCAACTGATTGAATTCTGTGGAATTAAGCTAAGATTAAGAGTGAAACAGTGGCGATTATGAATGATAGACCGACCAAGGTAAATTGTGCGTTCCCGGTCTTGTATTACAGGGCTGTTGGTTTTCAATACGCGGCCGATATTAGCCGTAAGTGTGCCAACAGTGGTTTTTAGCACTAGGAAGCTGATGGCAGGAAGGAAGCATTCTGCTGATTGGCTGGTGGTAAGAAAGAAGTGAATGCGAAGAATTTCTATATCGTAGCGACCGCTCCAAACGAGCCTACTCTACAGGTCAAAATTTCAGGCCCATACCTGACTGAACAAGCTGCCCAGGCCGATCTTGCGGCGGCCATCGATGGAGCTATGGATATCGACCCTAGTGCCAAAAACTACAATTACAGTATCTCTCACCTGGAAAGCCGCAAGCCTGGAGTCATTCAGCACATGGCTACTCACTTTTAATCTAGTTACAAAATACCTAATTTGGCGAGCTCTTGTCTTAGGGTGTACACTAGTTCTGTTGCGCAATAATTTTCCTCATAAAATAGAGCGAGTTTTTGCACTTTTTTGCAATGAAGAGTGGCTCACAGCCTTCTAAAATAGTCATAACAATAAAAATCAGATCGAGCTCAAGCCAAACTTAACCTAGTGGCCGATGTAGAACGACAGAGAGGTTCTTTTGAAAAAGCTTAGCTCACTTCACCACATCAGCATTATTCAATCCCGAGGAACCAATTGTGCCTGGGTACGCATTAAGTACGACGGTAGAAATTTTCAGCAATCTTTCCCATTCAAAAAATATGGTGGAAAGAAAAAGGCGATTGATGCTGCGAAGAAAAAACGCGATCAGGAAGGTAAGAAGATCTATGGATCTAGCTGGCCTTATGCCAAATATAGCCCAAGGAAAATATCTCCACTAAATAGCTCTGGAGAAATCGGTGTGAGCTACTCAGAAAAAGATCACAGCTGGGTAGCAACTTGGCAAGAAGGAAGAGGAGCACGTCGTAAGCAGAAGAACGCCTATTTCTCCATTAATAAATACGGAGAAGACAAGGCCAAACGACTTGCTGTAAAAGCCCGACGTCATGCGGTAAAAGCAAATCGCATCCACTAATTAATCGATTAAGTATTAGCGAAATTGAATTACGAAATCGCTGTCATTAGATAGAGCGCAGGAGAATTATAATTCTAATTTAACTGTGGCGGCTGTGGTGCAGTCCATATTTGATTGGCATCGAGTAATCCTGCATAGATAAGATTGGCATCGAAATTTAACCGATCGACTCCAAATACTTCAAACAGTACCTCAAAACCAGCCAATGCTTCATCTGTATCATTGTCAATAGAAACTATTAGATCATCTAATGCGTTCGAATCAGATAAGGCTTGTGCAGTATGCATCAAACCTGCATCTCTCATTCCAGAAATCAAAACTACCTGAGTATTAGTACTCGCTGGAAAAGTAGAAAACATCCCGTAATCTTTAAACGGTTTTCCTTCTTCAGGCAAACCGGCGTCACTAGTGTAATACTCCTCAGTTTCACTGTTTAGTAGTTCGTCATAGCTGCGACCGATTTGCAATCCTGATCCGGCAAAAGTCATATCAGTAAGTTTTTCTAGTGCAGAGATATAGCCGATATAGACGATGTGGCTCTCACGGATATCAGCAGTGGTTAAATCAGACATCATAGTAATGTTCACTGACTTTCCGCTTTCTTCGAGAATCGGGACGATGCGCGCTAAGGCAAATGCGCTTCCTTCTGGCATGTAGCTTAAATCGAGATCTAGATAATTTTCTGCTCTCTCAAAGTCTGTGAATTGTAGTTCTTCTAAATCATTACGGGAATTAACGTTAAACTCGCGCACCATCCGCGCAATATTTCCATTAGCATTTAATTCACCAAAAATATAGTAATCGCCCAGAACAAGTAATATAGGTTGTTCATCGTGCAATACTCTATTCCAAATAGGATGTTCAGCGACAACTTGTGAAGCTTGTACTGAATTGTTTTGATTGATTGAGATCAAATAGATCAGATTTACTAATAATAAGATTACTGCAGTAACTAACAATCCGGTATCAAGGGTGAAAGCAAAACCTCGGTCTGTGTCTTGTGATGCAGCAGGTATATGCGTATTTCTTTTTTGCACAGCGATTGTGTATTGTCCTTTCGGAATAACTATTCTATAGGCCGCGTCTCGTTCATGGCTTTCATAATAGTTATCTAGTTTTTTTCGCAGCTGATGAACATAAACTCTAACTGTCGAATCGACGGAGACATCAAAGTCCCCTCCCCTATTTAATACTTCAACAGCAAGCTCAATTTCCTTTGGGGGTTTTCTCGAAAGAGAGCATTGGACTATGTACTCCAAAAGTGCGGAGTAATTTTTTGAGCGACCAAGAACCCCCGACGCAATAATGCGTTTACAGAGAGCGTTTAGCTCTTCGCCAGTGAAAGCTTCACTAATCCCAAATAGAGATTGATTTTTACTGCTCGATTGCATTGGTATATTTTAACGAAAAAAAGGGAGAGAATTGTAGCAGGTTTATTCAAATATGGGCCTGCAAAGTTTAACTTACAGTCACGAATGTCTTCTGGGCAATCTCTATTTTCTTCACGAAAACTTGCACCATTTCCGGCATATAGAGCTCTTACCGCCTCTTTGAATCGAGGCGAATTTCTAACCATGGTATACATGAAGCGATTTCTCGCATCCTGGGCATGCTCTTTCCGATCAATTTCAGAGCTCTCCTTACGATATGCATCGGTTAACTGGTGGATCTGAGCAGCTGTCTCATTCCGATCAGCCTCCAGCAATTGCCTAAAAATACCAACCATGAATAGTCGGGCATACGAATATTTAATGCCTAACTGTTTGATGAGGTTTTGGAAGTAAACGAAAAAGGCTATCTAGCCTTTGATCAGCAGAGATTTAAGCTTCTCGTTGAACTCAATATCCCCTTCCGTAGCATAGCGCTCGTGGTTAGTCTCGATGCTTTTCAGATCATAGAGATAATTCACCATGGTTCCTCGGGATTGACTGAGTCCTTTTTCACTTAAGTCGGCTGAAGTATTGAGCTGATGTATAGAAGCCCCGTTTCCAAGGTGGAAACGGGCAACCGGGTCAGAGGGATGCTTTCCTTGCTTGCTTTGTAGTAGGTAAATGAATACCGCTTTGCGAATATATTCAGAGTGTTCATTAATGGATTCAGGGTTCTTCGCTACTTGATTTACTGTCTCTTTCAGCTCAATAAGCTTCGGGGGTTCTTCTTCGGAAGAAGTATCTAGCCATTTTTGGAAGTCAGGGATAGGTGACAAGGTTACGAACGTTTTGATTGATGGAAACTCGCTCTGCAATTCCTGTACTACCTGTTTAATCAAGAAGTTTCCAAAGGAAATATTCTTAAGCCCAGGTTGACAGTTACTGATACTGTAAAAAGTAGCAGTGTTGTATTCAGACGAATCAATAACACCCACCCCCTTGTCTTCAAGAATTGAATTGATTGAACTGGGTATTTCTTTCGTGAGCGCCACTTCGACAAAAATCAGCGGCTCATCAACTAATGCAGGGTGGAAAAAAGCAAAGCATTGTCTGTTCGGTGGATCGATTCGACTTCGCAAGTCGTCCCAGTCTTTAATCTCGTGCACTGCCTCATAACGAATGATGCGCTCAAGAATTGCAGCGGACGTTGACCAATTGATTGTTTGCAAAACCAAGAAACCACGGCCAAACCAGGAAGAAAACAAACGTACGAAACCCTCGTCGACTGACTTAAGTTCAGAATTCCCTCTCAAATACCGCAGCAAATCAGCCCTCATTCCTACCAGATCATGAGTTGCATCAGGTGTTGAATTTAGTCGACGCAGTAACTCGTGGCGCTGTGGTTCAGCTGCTTTTGAAAGCTTATTTAAATTAGTGCTCGATGGATCAGAATCATAAGAATCGAATGCCAGCTTCACCATTGCCTGATTCGCATTGAAATTTTGTTCGAGATTCTTGAAGAACTCTAGTTTGTGCTCATCATCAAGCTCAGAATAATGATCTAATACTTGCCTGGCTGTAACTATCGCAGATACTTCTCCTACCGTACCCATGAGCTTCTCCACGAGCTCATCTATAGACGCTTCTTCGCTGTTGGTAAAAAAGAGTCCGCGCTGTCGTTTAACCAGACTACTTAGGAAATCTTGGAATCGTCCGAATGCCACAGGTCTGTTATTACCTAATATGAATTTTCAAGTAATTTCGATACAAATGCCTCGAGATTATTTCGGCTCAAAGCTCTCTAAAGCAATTGTCCCAGCCAATTCTAACACCAGCTTCAAAATAAAAAGTTTAGTTATCAAAATTCAAATATGCTAAATTGTCAACAATTTTATTGAAATGGATTATCTATTTCGTCAATAATACTGAATTCTTCCTATTTTGTTGACAATAAAGAGATGGTAACCGACTTAATGCCTAATTCTGCGGCAAATCAGTCCACCAAACCTTCAACTCTGGCTGACGATGTTTTCGATCAGATTCGAAACGCTATCGTCAAAGGCGAGTTAGCACCGGGCTCTAAGATCAACGAACCCCAGTTATCCAGACAATATGGCATAAGCCGTGGACCTCTGCGGGAGGCTATTCGCCGTCTTGAGGGCTGTAAGCTGGTTGAGATAAAACCCAACGTCGGGGCTAATATCGTTTATCTGAGTATCTCTCAAATCATAGAAATATATGAAATTAGAGAGGTTCTCGAAGGTCTCGCCTGCAGACTTGCTGCGGCTAATGCAACATCTGAAGATTGCGCCCAACTGCGGGCATTGCTGACCCAT
>JBJLER010000047.1:0-8355 GCA_045565735.1 Pseudohongiellaceae bacterium | reverse complement strand
GGAAGAAGAACTCTTCATGAAGGACAAAAAGTAACCATGGAAGTTACCCAAGGTCAAAAAGGCCCGCAAGCGGAAAATGTAAATCCGTTATAGAAAGAAGTTTAGAGGCTTTGCCAGCCCTACCTGAATAATTAATGCTTGAGAAATTTGGTCCAGAATTAAGTCAGAATTATTAAGACTTCGTCACAAAGATCATCACTTTCCAACTTATCTTATTCTCAAGGTGAAAACTGAATCATCGGTCGCCATTCAAGCTTCTATTGTCTTGACGCCCTTGCTTGTGCCAAGAAACAGGCGGTTTGCTCCTCGCTCCGCAAACAAGCCATTGGTAACGACACCAGTGATTTGATTTATTTCACTCTCCATCTTTCGCGGTTCCAATATTTCTAGATTGAAAACATCCAGGATGTGATTGCCATTATCGGTAACGCAGTTTTCTCGGTAGACAGGATCACCACCGAGTTTAACTATTTGTCTGCCAACATAGCTGCGGGCCATTGGGATTACTTCAACTGGCAGAGGAAATTTACCCAGCACTGGAACGAGTTTTGACTCGTCGGCAATACAAACAAATTCCTTCGACGCTACCGCAATAATTTTTTCTCGGGTAAGTGCTGCACCCCCACCTTTTATGAGTTGCAAATGTTCGTTGCATTCATCTGCGCCATCCACATAGATCTCTAGTGTTCCCACGCTGTTCAAATCGAATACAGGAATACTGTACTCCTTAAGCCTGCGCGCAGATTCTTCTGAGCTGGCAACTGTACCGTTTAATCGATGAGCAATTTCTCTGAGTTCTTCAATGAAAAAATTGGCCGTAGAACCGGTTCCGATACCGATGACGGTATCGTCTTCCAGTTTGGATTCGACATATTTGAACGCGGCCCTGGCAACTGCTCTTTTTAAATTATCCTGTGACATATTTGAGGTCCGAATTGTTTATTATCGTCGTTACTCTCGTTGATTCCATATTCCTATTTGTTGGCCCATGCGGACCTGACAATTAGTCTCAAGTTTTTGATTGAGATCGACCGTGTCTGGTGGAAATAGAACTATGGCGGTCGAGCCGAGTTTAAATCGTCCTATCTCAGCACCCGCAGCTAATTGTATCGGGGGTTCGTGTTTGGAGTAATCGGTTTCCGTTATCTTTCTTTTGCCGCTGCGACGATAGATTTGTCCACCCCAAACCGTTTCAATCCCGGCGACTATCATTGCTCCCACCATAATCACACACATATGCCCTAAGTCTGTTTTAAATACACACACAGCACGCTCATTGCGAGCAAATAAATTTGGAACAGAATAAGTGGTGGCTTTATTAACTGAGAATAAGCGTCCAGGGATGTAAGTGGTTTTGATTAGCTGACCCGCCAAGGGCAAGTGTACCCTGTGATAATCCCGTGGAGAAAGGTAAACCGTGACAAAGGAACCATCGAGAAAACCTTCCGCCAGGGACTGATTTCCGCCGAGTAAATCCTGCAAAGTGAACTTATGATCTTTTGCTTGCAGAATCTGATTATCTTCGATCGAACCCAGCTGACTAATAGAACCGTCTGCGGGACTTACCACTGTATAGTCTTCATTAGCAATTGGCCGTGCATCGGGCTTTAGTTCGCGCGTAAAAAAAGTATTGAAGTTTGGATAGTCATCCGGATTAGTGAGTATCGCTTCCGTCATGTCTACTTTATAACGACGAATGAAGGAGCGAATCAGAAAATTCTTTAGCAATGACCCTTCGGCAAAATACCCAATAAAACGAGACAGAAAATGATGGGGCAGTAAATACTGCAAAAACACGAAAAAGCGTGACATTAGTTTTGACCGGTAACCATCATTATTGCTCTACAGGGGTATCAGGATGGTTTCCCCATTCAGACCACGAACCATCATAGGCTTTTATGTTCAGACCTAGCAATTTCCCAACGAAATAAGCTAGGCCAGAACGATGATGAGTTTGGCAATGTGTGATTATTTCTTTATTTGGGGTAATCCCTAGTTCTTCTAGTTCTTCCTGAAGCAATTCGATTGGGCGCAATCTAAGATCGTTTTCACGATCCATTAAATCTAGCCAATCGAAGTTAACTGCTCTAGGTATATGACCATTCTTTTCCGCGGTAATTTTACTTCCTTCATATTCTTCTTTGTCCCTTGCGTCCCATACTATAATGCCGTCGTCTTCGATACTTGCTAATACTTCTTCCATGTCTGCAATATAACTTCGATCGATAATTGCATCGAACCTACTTGGAACATTTTCAGTTATTTCAGTTGTTAAAGGAAATCCGGAACTATTCCAGGCAATCTGTCCGCCATTAAGTAGAGAATAAGATTCATGACCAACAACATCCAAAGTCCAAAGAAGTCTACCCGCCCAGCCACTTCCCTCATCGTCGTATGCAACAATATGTTTTTCTGCGCCCAAACCTATTCGAGAGAAAAGTGCGTCAAGACGTTCCTTGCTTGGCAATTTTCCGATTGCAGGTTTAGTACCGCTGAGGAGTTCAGAGGGTTTGATTAGAATCGAGCCCTGCAGATGCCCTTCTAGAAAAACTTTTTCAGAGACTACGGCGATTATCAGAATTTGTTCTGAGGCAAGAGCCGCAAGCAATTCTTCAGGTTCTAGAACTGGTGGCAATAAATTCGTCATAGGATTCGCATTGTGAGAGCGTCATTCTACTCCAAGTCAGATTCACTTAGATTAATCATTACATGGAAACCAGAATACGCTGATAACTTTCGAAGCGTTCTCCGTCTATTTCCCCATTGGCGATGGCAGCTCGAATTGCGCATCCAGGCTCTGAGTTGTGGCCACAATCTCTGAACTTACATCTGGAGGAGTGTTCTTTAAGTTCAATAAATCCGTTTAAAACTTCGTCGATTTTCATTCGGCCAAGGCTAAATTCACGAATACCTGGAGAGTCAATCAGATCAAATCGGGGAAGGTGGAATAGCCGCGAAGTGGTCGTGGTGTGTGTGCCTTTGTATTTAGAATTAGACAAGTCCCCTACTTCCGCCAGCTGATCGAACCCGAGCTTATTGATTAAAGAAGATTTCCCCACACCGGATTGACCAACAAGTACCGTTGTTTTGCCGCTGAGCTGGTTCTCCAATGCCTCTAGCCCTGTTCCTGCAAGGGCTGAGACCTCATACACCGGGTAACCAAGATTGTGGTATATTGACAGCATATTGGCGATATTCTCGTTTGTTTGGTCTTCTAGCAAATCTACTTTATTGAGAACCAGCAAAGGCTCGAGACCTAGTTGGGATGTCGCAACCAGGTATCGATCCATCAGATTCAGAAAGGCTTCAGGGACAACGGCAAACACGATCAAGACATAATCCAAATTCGCAGCAACAGGCCTGAATTTCCCTTTTATGTCAGCTCTGCCGAATACATTCTTCCGCTCGGCCTGGGCGATGATGATTCCGGTTTCTTCTGCGTCCTGTTCCCAAAGAACCAAATCGCCAGTAACTAAAGAGGGAAGATTGGCGCGTTGATGACAGCGCATTAACGAGCCAGCGCTTTTGCCATTTAGAATTTCAACGTCGAGCTGCTGACCAAAATGACTAATAACACGACCATTGCATTTCGTTTCCTGAATTGAGCTTGTGTTTTCAGCAGCGCAGAATTCTTTTTGCTGTTTTCCAGCGATTCTACTCTTTTGCTGATCACTGAGCCTGCGTTTACTCATTTCCTTAGAAGCTGCAACTATTCAATGGAGGGTTGATTATTGCATATTCCCTCTATCGAAGCTTTGCTACAATCAATTCAAATTATTTTGAAGAAGCGATAACTATGGATAAGAAACTCAACTTAATTTGGATCGATTTGGAAATGACAGGATTAATTCCAAATGAAGATCGCATTATTGAAGTTGCAACTCTTGTTACCGATCCTGAGCTAAATATTATCGCCGAAGGCCCTTCTATCGCGGTTAAGCAGAGTGATGAACTCATGGACGGCATGGACGATTGGAATCAGAAACATCACAGTACTACCGGATTGATAGATAGAGTTAAAAATAGTTCTTTCGATGAACAAACAGCGGAACAGCAAACAATCGAATTCTTACAACAGTATTCAGAGAAGAACGCCTCACCTATGTGTGGCAATAGCATCTGTCAGGATCGTCGTTTTCTTGCTAACTACATGCCGGTGCTAGAGAATTTCTTTCATTACCGTAATCTAGATGTAAGTTCAGTTAAGGAATTAGCGTACCGTTGGAAACCTGACATACTTGAAGGATTCGCGAAGAAAGGAGCTCATGTAGCAATGGATGATATTAAAGACTCTGTTGCAGAATTAATTTATTATCGCGAACACTTTATAGACGCTTAAACCTTTTAGGTTCCTATGCTTTTAACTTTCTTATAGGTGTTGAGCAAGCGCCCATTCAACATGCTCCTTTACCATTTCAGATTCGGTTCCTAATCCTTTCTTTAACGCAGTAATTACGTCATCACTTGTTTCCGCATTGCCTAAAGCAACTGCAATATTTCTTTGCCAACATTCATATCCTATTCTGCGAATTGCCGATCCGGCTGTATTTTTTAGAAACTCCGATTCACTCCAAGCAAATAATTTTGTGAGCTCAATATCATCAAAATTATGTCTCGGCTTAAAGTCATCTTCGTTACTTACTTGAGTAAATTTATTCCAGGGACAAACTAATTGGCAATCATCGCATCCGAATACACGATTGCCCATTGCTCGTCTAAATTGTTCCGGAATCGAGTCGCGTAACTCAATTGTTAAATAAGAGATGCAACGATTCGCATCTAGCAAATTGGGATTAACAAAAGCATTGGTCGGACAAACTTCTATACAAGCAGTGCAACTGCCACAATGATCGCTTGCAGATTTTTCTACAGGTAAAGGTAGATCAGTAAACAATTCCCCAAGAAAGAACCAGGATCCTGCCTCCTTATTTATAAGCATGGTGTTTTTGCCAATCCATCCTAGCCCTGACTTTTCAGCCAATGCCCGCTCTAGAACCGGCGCACTGTCCACGAAGGCACGGAACCCAAATTCTCCAACAACATCTTCGATTCTATCTGCTAGTCGTTGCAGCCTTTTACGAATTAGCTTGTGGTAATCTCGCCCGCGGGCATAGCGTGAAATGTAAGCTTTGTCTTGTTCTTGTAGAGCTGAAAACGAATTCTCGCGCTCTAATGCATAGTCCATACGAACACAGATCACGCGGATGGTGCCAGGCACTAATTGGTCCGGATGGCAGCGCTTCTCATGATTGCGTGCCATATAGTCCATCACGCCGTGATAGCTATTTGCTATCCAGGATTCCAGCAAATGCTCATATTCACTCAGGTCAACATCAGTAATCGCAGTTTCCTGGAAACCTAATTCCTTAGCCCATTGTTTAATGTCTCGAGCAAGTTCTGTGAAATCGATTTCACCCATAGATAAATTATACCGCGATTATAGAATTTACATCTGTCAACATTATTCAGTCCAAAAAAAAAGCCGCATCGCTACGGCTTTTTGCTGAACCCTATATTTATTGTTGGGTATCAGTTAGCCATTCATTTAAATCGAGAACGTCCTGTGGAGTTAATATACCGACAACCTGTTTCAAGATAAGGCTGTCAATTACATAATCAAAGCGAGCGTCAGCATAAAAGCGTAACGCTCGGTATAAATTTTCCCGTGCTAACAAAACTTCCACAATATTACGTGTACCTACCTGGGCACCAAGCTCCGTAGCATCTAACGCACTTTGTGCAGAAACAATAGATTGCTGTCTCTGTGCGATTACCAATACGTCCGTATTTACACGACGGTAGGAATTGCGAATATTCTGTGTGAGCTGTCGCTTGGTAAACTCGAGTGACTCTTGTGCAGCAATTACTTGATACTCAGCCGCACGACGGCGAGAGGAAGTTGCTCCACCACTGTATAAAGGGATATTTAGGTTTAACGACAATTGCGTCCTGTCACTAGCGCCGCCACCAATTTGAACACCTTCTCTTAAGATATCTGCGGTAACAAAGTGACCGTAGAATCCAGAAAAGTCTAAAGTGGGTAAATGATCAGACTTGCGGGCACGTAAGTTTTTACGAGATGCATCAAGACTAAATTCAGCTGCAGCTACTGCAAGATTGTTATTGTCCGCTTGACGTTCCCAACCAATTAAAGAACCTTCGACTTCGACTATGGGAAAATCTTCTCGAAGTTCATCTATGTTTGGATGTGCCTGTCCAGTTAAAGCTTCTAGAGCTTCGAATCTTGCTTGCAACAGATCTTGCTGCAATATAGTTGTGTTGCGCGCTAGGTCGTATGCAGCTTGGGCATCATACACATCGGTAATAGCAACTAATCCAACTGCTTCCCTTTGTTGGGTTTGCTGTAGCGAAGTTAGCGCAGCTTCTTCTTCCTGAAGGTTTGTTTCCAGTAATTCCTGGGCGCGAAGCACATCAAAGTATGCAATGGCAGTGCGCATGATTAAATCTTGTTCCTGTGCTGCAAGATTTACTGCGGCTGCTCTGTCACTGGCTTGTGCACTCTGAAAGTTATACCAATTAGCAAGGTTTAAAATGCTCTGGTTTAGACCGATTCCCCAATTATGGTTATTCAAACCGGGTTGAAAGCTGTGGTCATCTACGATTCTGGTACGAACCAATTCTCCACTAATTGGATTAGGAATGTTTGCATATAGTGAATCGGTAAATCCTGATGTTAGGCGAGAAGTGGCCGCCTGGATTCCAAATTGTGGCAACAAGGAAGATCGGCTTTGGACCATGTTTTCTCGATTGGCCTGGTAGTTGGCTTTAGCCTGTTTCAGGGTCGGGTCATTTTCTAAGGCCAGATTTAATATAGTGACAAGATCGTCCCCATGACTGACTGTGGAGCTAAGAAAGCTCACTATTAAAATTCCAAAAAACTTCGCTATACGTCCCATAGTTCGTACCTTCTTGCTAAAAATATTGTTTTGATCAAGCGCAAAAGCAGATGATCGAAATAGAATTTCGGGTGGTGGTTCTGCAGCAGCACAGCATTCTACATAGTGTAACGAAAAGTGACAATTTTATCAGACCGTTTGCGACAGTTAACATTCCTATACCCATTAGATGTCGCAATTTCTTTGATTGTTCCAGCAATTTATCTCTTTCTGGAGGCGTTATTACTTTCCTCAGTAAATCGGGCATAATGCTGAGACACTTATTCACTGGCACTACTTCGTCAGTGACCCCTGGTAGTCGACTTCGCTTCCAATTAGTACTTAGACGGCTAAATCCTATTTACTAGTCGGCAGTAAAGGTATTTTGAATGAACGCAAATCCCGAACATTTTCTCGAAAAAATCAGCAGCCTGGATACGTCCACTAAGCAACACTTTCCGAATTCTCGCAAAATTTATGTGCAGGGATCTCGCTCTGATATTCAGGTCCCAATGCGGGAAATAAGTCTTAGTGCCACTGAAACTAGATCAGGTATCGAAGAAAACGCTCCGATTCGAGTTTATGATTCATCTGGAATCTATTCCGATAAAGAAGCGGCAGTAAATTTGCGTACTGGCCTCCCACCTGTTCGTGAAAACTGGATAAACGAACGAAACGACACCGAAGAATTGGATAGTGTTTCTTCCACTTACGGACAGGCCAGACAATCAGATCTCAACACTGCGCACTTGCGCTTTGAGCATTTGAAGAAACCACTACGAGCGAAATCCGGGTGTAATGTAACTCAACTTCATTATGCTCGTCAGGGAATAATCACCCCGGAGATGGAATACATCGCCATTCGGGAAAACATGACGAAAGCGCAAGCGGCAAATCAGAAAGAAGTAAATGGGCAACATCAAGGCAGATCTTTCGGTGCCAACATTCCAACGGAAATTACAGCTGAATTCGTACGCTCGGAAGTTGCTGCCGGGCGGGCAATTATTCCGGCCAATATTAATCATCCTGAAATCGAGCCAATGATTATTGGGCGTAATTTTCTAGTAAAGGTTAACGCTAATATAGGTAATTCTGTAGTGACTTCCTCTATAGAGGAAGAAGTAGAGAAACTTACATGGTCTGCACTTTGGGGCGCAGACACTGTGATGGATTTATCCACTGGCAAAAATATTCACGAAACCCGTGAATGGATAATTCGCAATTCAATGGTTCCCATTGGCACCGTACCAATCTATCAAGCGCTGGAAAAAGTCGATGGAATTGCTGAAGACTTAACCTGGGCTATCTATAGAGACACATTAATAGAACAAGCAGAACAGGGCGTAGATTATTTCACCATTCATGCTGGTGTACTCTTGCGTTATGTGCCACTTACTGCAAAACGTGTTACTGGCATCGTTTCCCGTGGTGGTTCCATCATGGCGAAATGGTGTCTAGC
>JBJLER010000046.1:0-8365 GCA_045565735.1 Pseudohongiellaceae bacterium | reverse complement strand
TGATTATAAAAAAATTCTAAGGCTACGAGCTTTGCTTCCCAAACTTGCAGGGGCATCAAACCTTGCATGAATTGGAAATAGTCATTCTCATAAGTAAATAGATGAGCATGATAATTATTTCGGCGAACAACTTCAGATAATGTATATCCTTCGCTGTATTTTGCATTGGCATCATAAACCGTTGATTGCCAATCTACACCTGCTTCATTATTTGAGCCGAGTAGACCAAAGAAAGCAGCTGTTCTGTCTTGCTGCTGACCAGCCTGCGCTATCATCTGAGATTGACGCATCTCTAGACCAACAAAAACCAATCCGCCAAGAACTCCCACCATGCCTAGGAACTGAATCCAAACGTCAAAATTCACCTTTACATTTTTCATAATTTACCTTTCGATAGATACTAAAGTCGAAGTTGGGTTTTTCATATTCATACTTGAACGATATTACAAATATCGGCTGTCAGGGATAGCTATAGAGAGCCCAAAATAGTTCATTTTCAAGGCATAAACCGCACAAGCCGACCTCAATCCGCTGCATCTGGAAGCAATACAGGCACAGGCTATAAAGGATTCACATCTGCTCGCAATTCTCCATCCTCAACAAACGCATAATCAATACCACCTAAGGGTTTTCAATAGAGACATTAGTTGATTCAATAGCAAATTAAATGAGTAGTGGAGTCGATGTTGGAGTGTGCTACCAACTAAGTGTGCCATAGACTCAGGAAAATATGGGCCAAATCGACTGTATTTTTGCTTTGAACCCATTATATTTGTTTGGCAATTACTTCAATCTTAAGTCGAAATAATCTATGAGAAGTGTATTCATAACATTAGCCGGTCTTATTTGTTTGTTGCCTGCTAGCCTCAACGCCGCCGAAGAGGCGCAGATTCGAACGCCTGTCGATATCACATCACTTGGTCCGCAGGTGGGAGAATTAGTGCCCGACTTCAGTTTGCCGGATCAGAATGGGCAGGTACAAACCCTTGATTCAGTCCTCGGGCCTAACGGGGCGATACTGCTTTTTCATCGTTCTGCCGATTGGTGACCCTACTGCAAAGCGCAGCTCGTGGAGCTGCAAGAACAGTTAGAGGAGCTTCAAGCTCAAGGGCTAAGTGTGGCAGCAATAAGTTACGATACTGAGGCTGTACTGACTGAATTCAGCGAAAAGCGCGGCATTACATTTCCGCTACTATCAGATGACGATTCTCAGACAATTACTGATTACGGGATTCTCAATACCCTCGCAGACGAAGCGCTTGAAATAGTAGGTCCTAGCCGCAGTGACCGTGAATCTGCAGATTTAGATCCGGTATTAGAAGCAGACATCAAAAAATATGTCACAGTCAATCAGGGTATAGATTATCACGTAGGGACTCCATACCCGGGCACTTTCATCGTGGATCGTAATGGACGTGTCATGTCACGCTTCTTTGAGGAGTTTTACCGAGAACGAAACACTATTGCGAACATAATGCTTAAGCGCGGTACCGGTTTGACGCCAATCGCTGCCGTAGAAGGATCGACAGTACATCTAAAATTCACGGCATATCCAAGTAACCCTTATGTGATGCCGGGCAGTCGTATCTCCCTGGCTGTTCAGGTGGAGCCCAATGAGACTATGCACCTTTATGCGCCGGGCGCGGAGACAATGGGTTATAAGGTTATCTCTCTGGATCTTCGGCCAGTGCCCCATGTCCGTTTCGAACCAGTGGTGTATCCGGAGTCAGAGATTTACCACTTTGAGCCATTCGATGAGCTCGTTCCGGTCTATCAGAGTCAATTCACTTTGCTCCAGGAGATTGTGGTTGAAGCGACCCCAGAGGCGGAAGAAGCTCTCTCTCAACTGGATGCCTTAACGGTCGGTGGGACTTTTGACTATCAGGCCTGCGACGACGCATTCTGTTTTAATCCAGTCTCGTTGCCGATTTCATTTACTCTTGACCTTCGCGGCGTAGTTCGGGAGCTAAGTGAATCTTCTCCGCTACGAGAATATTTTCGCGCCCGCGCTCGAGAAAACGCGAACTAATAATGCTTCCCTGTCTTGGAATTAATGGGATAGAGAGCAATATAAAACTGTGCTAATAATCTCTAAATCGACGTAAATCAAATGTGCTTTATAAGCAAACTACTAATAACAATAACTCTTGTCTGCTTTTCTATTGCCGCTAATTCAGCAGATACATTTGATGAAGCTACTGGGCAACTTATCATACCTAAAGTTGTTGCTGCGGATGGAACCCTGATAACCACGTCTTTTTTAGGAATAGATTTAAGGGTAACTGTCAAAGAAGTGCTAGCTGTGGGTGATAATTACCCTCTATCTTCCCGCTCCTTGAATCCAAAACCTGATTTTTATGATCTACAGCTTGGTAGGTTATTAATTCCGCAGGTCATAGTAGGAGACACAGTATATGAAGATATTATTATTACAATAGATGAGGTTGTATCAATTGGAGGAGTTACAGAAGTACCTCCTAATGGGAATGACTTTACATTTAGTTACACTATTCATGAAAGTCTGCCGCAGGATTGGGAAACTGAATTCAATTTGATTATGAAAAATCTTATTGAGCTTTTGCCTATTAAGTCTCGCTCAGGATTTTATTATGCGCCTGTTTTTGCTTGGAATGAAAATGCAAATTTGCCGTATAGCTCGATAATAGGATTTCGTGGAGGATCAAGTATCAGCGGGAATTCTTGGTTTGATGTAGGAGGTCAAGTTCTTTGGATGCAATTAGAGATCCCGGATCAAGAAATTATGTGGGAGCATATACATAGGTATACAGTCATCCCGCATGAGTATTTTCATTTGCATCAAATAGCGAAGTCTCCAGATTTTGGAATAAAGTGGATGATGGAAGGAAGTGCTGCCACTTTTGAGTCTCTCTATGCGCAGCAGTACTATGGAGTGAATTATTTCATGCAGGCTCAAACATACGTAGACACAAAATACGTCAATGAGCCTGCATTACTGGAATTATATAGCTCAAATGAAATAAATTATTCATCGTCTGTTTTTGTTACCTTAGTTCTTGCAAAAGAACTACAAAAATCAAACTATAGTGAAGAGGCCTCTTTCCGACTGATTTTTAAAGATTTTTATGCGAAATACCCAAATAATGAAAATTGGGAAACAATATTTGAAGAGGTATTCGGAATGAGTGTTAATGATTTTTATGTCAATGTTGTGCCTACATATGCCGCTGATATAGAAACAGTTCTCCCCAGTGAAAACTTAACTTTGCAAACGATCTTTCAGGAGTAAGGGGGGATTTTATTTTATGAAACCGTCTTTAATTCTGTTCCTTGTAAGCTTGTGTAATATGCTTTTATGCACCTCTGCACTCGCACAAAATGAAGAGGAATTACAAGATTCTGCAGAAGTTCCCGAAACCCAAGATAATGAGAGTGAAATTGAACAGATTATCGTTCAAGGAGAGAGGACAAGATTTGCTTTACGCATGGAAATAGAGAGTGCTGAAACTGAAGTCTACAATCTCTTCAATGAACTAAATAGTAATGATGATTTTGACGTAACCTGTGAAGAAATAGTTTATACCGGTTCTCTCATTCCGCAACGAACCTGTATGGCCGCCTTTCTCCGCGAAGAAATGGCGTACCAAACTCAGACGTTTGTGCAAAGTATACCGCTTGGCGATGGGCTGGGAGCGCCAGGCAGTGGCATGATGTTAGACTTTGAAACTGTACAAGGTGAAGTCAGGGAAAAAGCAGAAGCTATGGAACAGGAAATGATACGAATTGCAGTTGAGAATCCGGAATTTGCCGAAGTACTAATCAGGCTAAGCAGGCTAGTTGGTTTATTGGAAGAACGTAATGATAATTAGTATGAAAACGTAGTAAAGAAGTTCAGGTACAAAAATAGTACAACGAAACGGTAGGATAGTTTATAAATAAAAAGGCGGTATTTGACTAAAAGTCACTATAATCAGCCCGCCCCTCAAATTCTTAAACTTGAACAATATAGTAGATTATCAACTAGTGATATTAATCAGAGATTTGTGACCAATCTACGCGCAAAGAATCACTCTTCAAATTAAGAACGACTACTGCCGCGTTTAAGTTCCCATCTGAGATATCATCCACACAATAAATTTTTATTTCATGCCCTTTTCGTTTCCATACGCCATTGAGTGCCCCGATTTCTAAATTACCGTCTTCGTCGATTCCCATCCCTGTTCCAGTCATTATTCCCTGCCCAGGAACTTTTGGGTTTGTCTTTAGGTTATAAGTTAATTTAACCGTGCCATATAAAGTGGCATCTCCTTGGCCGGTGATAGTTCCTCCGTCATCTGTAAAAATTACAGAAGTAATTTTCCCCTCTAAGGAATATGCATCATTGTTCAGATCGAATAAATCTGTTATCGCCATTTGATTTTCCTCCAATTCTAGGAATTTAAATTAGTTTATAAATATTTTATTAGTTAACAGCAAGCGGCAACAATAATTCTGATCCGACCGGTCGTTGCACATCAAAAGCTTTTAATGTCATGGCAACGAAATTATAGTAGCCAACTAAGCCGACGATATCCACAACACCTTCATTGCCAAATAGCTCGATAGCTTTATTGAACGTAGGGATGCTCACTTTCTCTTCGCTTACCAATTCTCTGGTGAATTGCACTAGAGTTTGTTCGATTTCACCGAAGCCCTCGATAGAGGGAAGTGAATTCATATCTTTGCGATATTTTATTACCTCAATAATATCCTGCTCCAAACCAGCAGCCTGGCCAAGCGGTTCATGTGCGGACCATTCGTACTGATTACTTATTTCTCGCGCCGTTGTCAGAATTATTAATTCAGTTAGTCTTTGGTCCTTCGGCGTTCCATAACGCACTCGCTGTCGTAAATCGAAAACAGCTTCAGCAAGGACAGGACTGTGCATCCACATACCAACCGGACCTCGCAAACCAGTTTCGTATCCGGTTCCTGGACTTACATACGTATCGAATGCACTGCGTCCTAATGTATTCAGGTTTTCTCGCTGGATTTGAGGTAAGCGAGCCAGAGAATCCATATGAATGTCGTCAGGTATTCGGTCTTGAGTTTGCATACCCTGCAACTCGTACTGCACTTCTTGTGCTTTGATGGTGATTGACAAGTTGGTACTAATAACTGGGAAAAGTACCAACAGAGTAAAAAGAGCGGATTTAGTTTTCATTGTTATTTCCTAAGTCATCAGGGCTCTGAGGCCGGCAATAGCTCGGTCTACATGTTCGGTTGTGTTGTAGATAGTAGGGCAGAGTCTTACACCGCCAGTCGCGGCCCCCGCAATACCATGTTCTTCATACAATCTATTGGAAATATCTCCGCCACGTCCTGCTGGCGCTCGGGTAATGCAGACTCCAAAACTTAGATCTGGATCCATGGGTGTTACCAATTCTAATCCCATTTCTACTATTCCTTCTTTTAACCGTTGTGCAAGAGCTACAATACGTTCGCCGATGCGGCCAGTACCAATCAGATCATGTTGCTGTGCAGCACTTCCAGCGCCTGCCAAGGCAGAATCATCCCGTTGACCCAGTGATTCGAACTTTCTTGCTCCTTCAAGTACGGTATCTACGCCATTGCCCCAACCCGGTGCAACAATGTTTGGCCATATGCGATTTATGTTTCGCTCGTGGACATAGAGTAGACCCACTTCCTTTGGCCCCATAAACCATTTGTGGGCACTAGCCGAGTATGAATCTACGCGTAGATCATGCAAATCTAAGGGCATAGCCCCCCAGGATTGCGCACCATCTACGTGCACATAAATATTTTGTGCGTGAGCAGCTTCTACTATTTCTTTAATGGGAAGTTTAATGCCACTAACATTTGATACATGGGTAATTGTTAATACTCTGGTGCGAGCTGAGAATTGTGAAACGAATGCATCGATTAACTGTTGTTTATTAGCAGGGCTTGTTGGAGTGCTTATTCTTTTAACAGATAAATTGAAGCGAGCGGCACGGACATCCCAGGCAATATTATTAGTTGGGTGATTTTGATCCCAAACTATAACCTCGTCACCTGCAGTCAACTCCAGACCATTGTTAACAATATTATTCGCTTCGCTGGTGTTTCGAACCAGGGCAATTTCATCTGCTGAGACATTTATTTGTTGCGCGATAGTTGCACGAGACTGCTCTAGCAGACCACTAAACTTTGCGCGGTTGTTAAAAGAACAATCTCTGTCAATATCATAGGTAAGAGCTGTTACAGTTTCAGCAACAGAGCGAAATGATGGACATAGATTGGCAGCATTCATGGGGACTGCGGATTCACTAAAAGAGAACTGTGAGCGCACAACTGCCCAATAGGCATCTTCATCGCTTGAAGCAATAGTTTGAGCATGACTCAGCTTTGGATGGCTCGCTGCTGCTGTGAGTAAAGCGGCGGCAGTGCCCTGTAAAAATTGACGCCTACTTTGACTGGATTCCATGATGGTTTTCCTCGCTGGAGTGGTCGTTCCAGCAAGATTAACCGAGGAGCATAGTGAATTCTACTTTTCAAAGAGACGGTGGTCCTTTACTCTCCATGTTTACTCAATTTTTTGTAGATAATTACTATGAAGTCAGCGGTATTAAAAAATTATCCAAGTCAATTTAAGAGTTTAGTCTTTGTTATTTGTTGCAGTATTTCTGTGTCATCAGCTGCTGCTGATCAGATATTAAAAGCAGCCATTTCTCAGTATTACGACGATCATCTTGAAGAACTGTTTGTCTGGTTCCATCAGAATCCAGAATTGAGCTTCCTCGAAAACAACACTTCGGCGCGGCTGGCAGAAGAGCTGCGTGCTCTCGGGGCTGAAGTGACCGAAGGTGTTGGGGGAACTGGAATTGTTGGCATGATTGAAAATGGCGACGGCCCCGTGGTCATGATAAGGGCAGACATGGATGGCTTGCCAATTTTGGAAGACAGTGGGTTGAGCTATATGTCTAGGGTGCGCCAGGTGAATCTGGGGGGTGAAGAAATGCCGGTTATGCATGCCTGCGGTCATGACATGCATATCACTTCCCTGGTTGGAACCACTAAAATACTTATGGATAATCGCGATAAATGGAGTGGCACGATTATGCTGGTAGGCCAGCCAGCTGAGGAAATAATCAATGGCGCTAAAGCGATGCTGGAAGACGGTTTGTATGAACGATTTGGCGTGCCAGATTATGCGCTCGGCTTACATGTTTCTTCCGGTATACTGAGTGGAGCCGTGTCGATTCGGGATGGCATCATGTATTCTAGCGTGGACAGTGTCGATATTCAGATAAGAGGCATTGGTGGCCATGGCGCATATCCGCACCAGACGGTTGACCCAATTTATGTCGCTTCGCAATTAGTGATCGCACTGCAAGGGATAATAAGTCGTCAGATAAACCCATTTGCACCGGCAGTTATAACAGTTGGCTCATTCCATGGAGGCAATAAACACAATATCATTTCAGATGAAGTGAATTTGCAATTGACTGTGCGTACCGACTCAGAAGATGTTCGGGAACAAGTGCTCGGAAGTATTCGTGATACCGCGTTCAATATAGGCCGACTAAACGGACTACCTAACGACTTGCTGCCTATCGTTAGAGTGGGATTTGAAAGCACGCCTACTACGGTTAATGATTATGACGCGGTGCATAAGGTATTGCCGACCTGGACTGACCAACTTGGCTACAGTCCTTTAGTTAGCGGTCCACGTGGTGGAATGGGTGGAGAAGACTTTGCCTTCTTTACTCAGACAGAACATGATGTGCCAGGTGTATATTTTAGTGTAGGTGGTACACCGCCAGATTTAATGAGGCAAATTGAAGCTGGTGAAGTCTCAGCGCCGCCACATCATTCGCCGTTTTTTTTCATTGATCCGAATTCGATCAAAGCAGGCGTAGAAGCAATGTACACCGCAGCGATTTATTTCTTAAACAATCCTTGAGGTAAAAATTACTTTTATTGGCTACACGATCCGATTTTCTCTGAATGCGGCAATTTCATCCGCAGAATATCCTAATTCTTCCATTATCTGGCCTGTATGTTCACCTAAAGTAGGTGCGCGAGATCTAATTTCTCCGGGGGTTTCTGATAACTCCACCGGAGTGCGCATAACCGGTGCAGGCTTGTCGAGACCAGGATATTCAACCGGCTGAAACAATCCTTTTGCCGCAATATGTGGATCTTCTAAAACCTGTTGAGGGGACAAAACCGGTCCTGCTGGTAGTCGGACTTCTTCCATGGCATCCAAAACTTCTTGAGAAGTACGATCGGCGCACCAGTCAGCAAGTCGCTCACTTATGGCGGCACTGTTATCTCCACGAGTAATGTCGTCTTTAAATCGTTCGTCTTCCAACCAGCGGTCTTCGCCCATTAAATTCGCCCA
>JBJLER010000045.1:0-29333 GCA_045565735.1 Pseudohongiellaceae bacterium | reverse complement strand
CCGAAACGCGATTTAATGAGTTCGTCGAACTCAGGGTCTTTCTTATATCTCTGGCCTGGTTCAATTTCCTCAAACCAGAATGAGATTACGTCTGGCGCTGACACGGTTGGTCCATTTTTTTTCGAATTACTATTTGTATCGACGTACCAACTTCGATGTTTAAGAATGGACCATATTACTCAGACAACAAAAAAGCCCCTAAGGGCTTTTCCGTTGAGGGTCGTGCTTTAAGGTTAGGGGTTCGTTATTAAGCTGAACTGGCGTAGGCAATTGATAGAGGCTCCTTCTCGCGCCTTCCCAATGTAATCCATTTTTGCACAAAGGGATTGTCCAGCAGGGTTTGCATGTAGGTATTTGCGTCTCCACATAGGTCCGCGCGATAAGACTCAAAACTAATGGCAATCGGCGCAAACATGCAATCGGCAATGGAGAATCGACCATAGAGATATTTGCCTTTCTCTCCAAAGCGCCTTCTACAGCAACTCCAAATAGCATCAATTCGTGCAATCTCATCTTCAAGCTCTTCCGAAGGAGAGAGTCTATAGGATGCTTTGCAATTCATTGGCCATTCTGCTTTAAGAGTTGCAAACTCAGAATGAACTTCAGCACTGACAGAGCGGGCGTTAGCTTTTCGCTGCGGGCTTCCTGGCCAGCCGGCTCCACCGAGTAAGTTCTCCGAAATGTACTCACAAATTGCTAGGGAATCCCACACCGTTGTGTCCTTGCGCAACAACACAGGAACTTTTAACGATGGTGAATATGGCCCTAACTTTTCTGCGGTATTGTTCTGGTAAAGTGTAATCTGGATTTCTTCAAAATCTACATCAAACATCTTTAATAAGAGCCATGGGCAAAGTGACCATGACGAATAGTTTTTATTTCCGATGACGAGTCTGATGTCTTCCATTTTTTGCTCCGAATTTTTACCGTTATTGGTTATCCGGTGATTGTGAAAGCATGGATTTGCTATTGTCTCTGAGTCGCACGATGACGCGTCGATCAAAGAAATCTGACTCAAAACTCTGAGTCGGT
Source organism: Pseudohongiellaceae bacterium (assembly GCA_045565735.1). Lineage (GTDB taxonomy): Bacteria > Pseudomonadota > Gammaproteobacteria > Pseudomonadales > Pseudohongiellaceae > UBA9145. The sequence goes on along the minus strand of JBJLER010000045.1, from coordinate 28,301 downwards.
TGCAGTGGGCGAGTTTCTCCGTAAGCTACTGTAGTAATCGATGCGTTATCGATTCCTTTCTCAGTAAGGAATGACTTCACCGACTCACTGCGTTGGCGCGACAAAGTTAGATTATGAACAGCGTCTCCGTTTCTATCTGCATAACCAGTAATTTCAACTTTCGCACCAGTCATTTGTACAGCGATATTTGCCATCCCTTCCAGTTGCTCTTCGTAATGCGATTCTATGTTATTGGAATCAGTTCGAAAGTGGATGGAAACTACAGTGTTATCGCAGCAGGCAATTGCCGGTTGAGTTGATAAGAAGGCTGGCAATACTTGAGAAGGAACATTTCGGAATTTATCAAGTCCGATTTGAGCAATTTGATGTTCCTGTTCGATAAGATCCAGTTCGTCTTTTACTGCGACAAGTTGCAGCTGAGCTTCAAATAATGAAGCTTGTAAGTCTTTAATCTGTCCTTTTGCATTAAAGCCTTCGCCAAGTAATGCACCAATGCTTGCGCCAACAACGAATCCAGGAGGCCCACCAACGGACGCACCAATAATCGCACCGCTAATTACTCCAGCCGTTTCTTCCTTTGAAGGAGGATCATCGTAGTTTGCACCGCTTGTATCTGCTACTGCCGAACCCGCTGCAAAGCAGAGGATTACTAAGAATGAGAATTTTTCAACCATGGCTATTTCCCGTATATGCGTGGAATTAAAATCAGTCTTATGAGTCCAATAATCGAGGACACTTTCCACCTGATCTTAGTCAATGTATTAAACACAATATTTATTGCCCCATAGGGCGGGGATCGGGGCTATGTGGTGATTAAATATGGCAGAATCATGGCAATCCATAGAAAGCGAGAACCAACTCTCTTTCTATGCCGACAAATCGGGTATAGTCGCGCTAAAATGGACGCTAACTTATTGACACTTAAGCAATAAGCAGTATTGAAGTAGAAAGCAGAGATTATGAGCAGAAGAATCGCAATTGTAGAAGATGAAGTAGCCATACGAGAGAACTACGCTGATGTCTTACGCAAGCAGGGCTACGAAGTTCAGACCTATGCAAACCGCAAAGAAGCCATGTCGGCTTTTGATCTTCGTCTGCCCAATCTAGCTATCATAGATATCGGATTAGAGAATGAAATCGATGGTGGCTTTACTCTATGCCAGTCGTTAAGATCGATGTCTGACACGTTGCCAATTATTTTCCTGACTGCTCGTGATAATGACTTCGATACAGTAAGTGGTTTACGCATGGGTGCGGATGACTATTTAACCAAAGATATTAGTCTTCCACACTTAACGGCAAGAATCGCCGCATTGTTTCGGCGTCTTGATGTAATCGATCAGCCGCCTTCTCCAGAAAACTTAATAGAACGGGACAATCTTACATTGGATATAGGACGTCTAACAGTTCAATGGAAAGGCCATGCAGTTCCACTAACTGTGACAGAATTTTGGATGTTACATGCATTGGCAAAATATCCTGGTCACGTTAAGAGTCGTCAGGTGTTAATGCAGGAATCAAAAATTTTTGTTGATGGTAGTACCATTACTTCGCACGTAAAAAGAATTCGAAAAAAATTCATGCAAGTCGACAAGGTTTTCGATTGTATCGAAACAGTTTACGGAATGGGTTATCGCTGGAACGTTGATCCAGCAGTAAGTAATTAAAAATTAATCTAATTGTTCTGTATTCTTAAAAAGATTAACTGAAGTATTGAAGTAAAAAATTAGTTTGCAAGGCTGGATTCGCTCGCTTCACTTATGAAACTAGTATTGAAAATATTTTCTGGAATTCGCTTTAAGCTTGTATTTCTTTCCAGCTTTTTGTTAGTAATTCCTTATTTAGGTTATCAATACATTCTAGAAATGGAAGGCTATTTGCAGCGTGGACAGGAGCAAACTGTACTTGGCACGGCACAGGCACTAGCGACCGCATTGAATGAAAGACCGGAACTATTTGATGAAGGTAGTTATAGTCCTACTCGTCGGACTGAAGATCTTTATGTATATCCAATTTTTACCCGTTAGAACTTGATGATGGCTCACTACTGGATTGGCGCGAGTATCAGCAATACGAAGTGGAATATGATCAGCGAAACTACCTGCGGACTCTGTTGAACCCAGCGCGCCATTATGCCAATGACAACTCAGTTCACTTTGCTCATATGGTGGGGGAGTATAATGGTTCACTTTACGCCTATTTCAAAGTGCAAGATGATCATCTGGTCTACCGCGATCGAGAAGCACTAAGTGTCCATCGCAGTGATTTTCTCCAAATCACTATGTTATCTCAGGATGGCAACAAAATTGTTCGCTATGTCATCGCTCCCTATGGCCCTGAACCGATCTATCCATTTGAGATTGAAAGTGACTATTCAGATCCAATCTACGAAGGCCAGATAACTGGCCAATGGTATGAAACCGATGGTGGTTACGAAGTTGAACTGCAGATTCCCATGCAGATGTTGGGTGATCGTTTGGGCTTCGCCATATTTGATATAGACGATCCAATCGAGAGGTCTATAAAGACAGTAGTTGCGACCTATCAGGTTCCTGATGCCGAGCGACTAGGTTCACTACGTCTGCCCACGCCGGAGATCGATCGCATCGTGGCTGGGATGAACAACAATAATTCGCGCATTCAAGTTGTAGATGGCAGCGGCAGGGTGCTGCTAACAAGTGGAGACATTCAGTCAGCGAGTGGCTTGAAGCTAGCCCGCTCGATTTCTGAGGAGCCTGTGAACAAATATTGGCTCTACGTGCAAAATCGAATTCTAGACCCGCTGTATTACCAGCTACTCATAAAACCCAGTAACGATTTTATCGACGAACTTTATTCCGATGTTTCCAGAGAAGGAGACCATATTAATTCAGCGTTGCAAGGCCTGCCTATGACTCAATTTCGTACTCTTGCTGATACGGAAACGCGCTTATTAGAGGCGGCTCATCCTATCGTATCGGAAGGAGAAGTAATGGGCGCTGTCGTAGTGGATCAAAATATGAATGGCATCCGTACTTTTCGCAACCAAGCCTTAGAGCAATTGTTCAATACGATTCTCGCGGTTATGTTAATTGTCGCCTTAGGATTATTTTTCTTCGCTTCACGAATCTCCAATCGAATTCGCGGACTACGTAATCAGGCGGAAGGAATAATCGATGATGTAGGTCGGGTTCAGAATACAATCATGCCGTCGCGTAACTCAGATGAAATTGGAGATTTATCTCGTAGTTTTTCCAATATCGTTGAACGACTCACTCAATACACCAACTATTTAGAAAACATGTCATCGCGACTTTCTCATGAATTGCGCACGCCAGTAACGGTAGTAAGGTCTTCTCTCGAGAACTTAAGTATGCATGAGAACAACGAAGAGTCTGCTGTTTATTTGGAGAGAGCGGAAGAAGGTATCAAGCGATTGAATCTAATTTTGACGAATATGAGTGAAGCGACTCGATTAGAGCAAATGCTGCAAACTTCAGAGAAAGAAAAGATAGAACTTAACAAAGTTGTACATGGCTGTGTTGGAGGTTACAAGCTTGCTTACACTGAACAAAAGTTTGAAACAGATTTACCACAGTATCCAATACACATCAGTGGTGTGCCTGAGTACATTGCACAACTGCTAGATAAACTCGTTGCAAATGCAGTGGAATTCTCCTATCCCGACCAACCTATCATGGTTTATTGCAGAACGCTACGCGACCATGCAGTACTAAAAGTCTCTAACGCAGGTCCATTTCTCCCAGAAGAGATGAAGGAAAGATTATTCGACTCTATGATCTCGGTGCGACCGCAAGAGAAACAGAAACAACCTCATCTTGGCATGGGCTTACACATTGCCAGACTAATCACAGAATTTCACGGGGGTCAGATTCGAGCAGAAAATCGTAAGGACCGCGAAGGCGTGATAATGACCGTCGTTGTTCCGCTCTACTACGAATAGCCTAGTCTTTGTCTTTTCCCGTGTAGAATTTGGGTGTATTCTGTTTCACCACTCGCGAATCTGACGCCCAAGCATGACAGGTATCGAGAATTAGTGGCCGACGTGATTGCTGCTTTTCGGACTCCCTCTCTTTCCTTTTGTGTTTTCTACTAAGGGGCCAGATTGTTTGCATTGCTACCGTAGCCATGGGAAACAACAACTCTGTAAGATGAGTACATCCCTGTACGCCGCCTACTTTCATACGAATAGCTTTGCGCCAACCTGGTCCCATCTGAATACCAATCAGTGCTTTATAGTTAGGAGCTATGTCCGGACACATTTCAAACGGGCTGTTGTCAGTGACCGCTATAACATCCTGAATGATGAAATCATCATCGATAGTTACCCGCAGTAGCATCTCATGCAACGGCTCGCCAACTTGCATCTCACCGCGCCAGTCGTTACTAAACTCGTATGTCTTGGTGTCGACCATATGGGCTTCCATATCCCACAACCCATCTTCTCTTTCGTAACCTTTATAAGTGATCGTGCGCGTATGTACATGCTTTCTTGGGGACGATTCTGGCAATGGCATAACTAAACCTATCTAAGAATTTTTGGAGCAAAAAATAGTGCATGAACTGGAGAGCCAGAAGAATCAACAGACTCGGCCGGGCGCGCATTATAACTCAAATCGAATTCAGAGTGCTCCCCGCGTGCTCACCGAGTCTGGATCGTGCATAATGAGAACCCATTTAAAAGGAGGAAATGCATGACTGTTGCGAGTGCACGACACATCTTAGTAAGTACAGAAGAAGAAAGTTTGGATTTAAAAGGTCGAATCGAAGCTGGAGAAGATTTTGCTGACATTGCTCGAGCACATTCTTCATGCCCATCCAAAGCACAAGGTGGAGATTTAGGACAGTTCGGCCCAGGGATGATGGTTAAAGAATTTGACGAAGTAGTTTTTAGTGCTGATGTAAATACTTTACAAGGCCCAGTAAAAACTCAATTTGGCTATCATCTTTTGGAAGTAACCAGTAGGGAATAAGTGAAGCACCTAAATTTACTTCTTCTTTACAGAAGAAATTCCCTTTGCTCACTAATGGTAGTGGATTGGGCACCAGAGCTAGTACTAACCCTTACACCTGATCTAACTATACAAGCTGAGTCTGCTGGTTTAAGGCTCAGAAAAAGCTGTTGGAAGCGAAGAAGAAATGACTGCCTATTTCGATGTAGCTTGTTTGCAAATTAAACGCAAAATAGAAGAATTACTGCAAATGATTCCAAAGCCAGATTCATAAATGTCTAAGTTCATCCCTAAGTACTCTCAAGCAGACGTTGACGTTATAAGTAGAGAGACCGGTTTTAGTGGTTTCTTGCGCGTAGATAAATTCCAGTTAAAACACAAATTATTCGAAGGCGGGTGGAGCGGCATTATCCACCGAGAACTTTCAGTAAGAGTTGATGCAGTTGGGATACTGCTTTTTGATCCTGATCGCGATGAGGTTGTCTTGGTGCGACAATTCAGAGTTGGTGCGCTAAATGAAGAATCGTCACCTTGGATGCTAGAAATTGTTGCAGGAATGGTTGATAAAGATGAATCATTTGAAGCGGCAGCAATTCGGGAATCCGCAGAAGAAGCTGATTGCAAAGCCATTGAGCTAGTACGGGTCTGTGACTATTTTAATAGTCCAGGAGTAAGTGACGAAAAAGTTACGCTTTTTTGTGGAAAGGTTGATACAAGTAATGCAGGTGGGGTTTTCGGATTGAAAGGCGAGCACGAAGATATTGAAGTAGTTGTCATGGCTTCAGATGATGCATTTAAGGCGGTGGAATCAGGCGCAATCAATAACGCTATGTCAATTATTGCTTTGCAATGGTTAGTGTTAAATAAGGAAGAACTTTTACGCAATTGGCAATAATTATCAGGACTATTGAACCGAAATTGTCAACAAAAAAAGTTTTTACTGCGGGCTCGCAAAAATACCCTAAATCATTACAATTAAGTAGGCTTTCGCAGAATTAAAAGGAATGGTGGGTGCCTTTCTGCCTCGATTCAACAAACAACTTCAATTCGCCGACTACACTATAAATAAGGACCTGCGAGACAGACTTGATAGGTATAAACACAGAAGTATAGTAAAAAGTATTGCAGTAAGAGCAAAATAAAACAGTACGATAAATTAAGAATAAGCAGAGAGCATGAGTAAAGCTAACTACAGCATCGACTTAATAAAGCAGATGGCTGAATATGATGCGAATTATATTCGTTTGCTTAAGCTAGTTCCGCAGCTGCAAGCATATCGTGATAAATCGTTCGATGAGTATGCTGATGCTAATTGTGAAGACATATCAAGAAATCTACCAACTAATGATGAACCAGAAAAGGTCTTGGAAGGCCTTACTACAGAATTTTGTATTGCTGATTTAGAAAATTCTAGTGAAAAAGTGACTGTTGAAATCAAAATTCTTGAAGCATTTAAATATACAACTACACTCGAAATTGTGCAAAAACCTGAATTTAAGAAGTGGATGACAAACCCTTCTATGTTAGTGCGTGTCTACCATGATGCCAGTACTGCGGAAGTCATGTCTTACCAAGGTCATCGAAATCTAAAATCCAGATATTCACAACCTAATCATAAGATGTATCACACTGATGAAAAAATGCAGGTGAATTCGTTTTTGGGTGAGTGGCTAACACATTGTCTTAAGGTAGGTAGAAGTATAAAAGCACCAGAACTGATAATTACAACATAACAAGCGTACTCTGCAGTCATGTCCACACTGGCTACAAAAAGCCCAATCAGATTGATTCAAATTACGGATACACATCTATTCGGCACCTCCGCCGGAACACTTCTTAAAATGAATACGCAAGGCAGCATGGAGCATGTTGTCAAAATGGTTAAAGAGAATGAAGAAGTTATAGATTTAATTTTGGCAACCGGCGATATAGCACAAGACGCGTCCTTAGATGCTTATAAGAATTTTATAAGCACAATGAACGAACTCAATGCACCATTTAGATGGATTCCCGGGAACCACGATAGCGCAACAGTTATGCAAGAAGCTGCAAATGGAACCGATGCCTGCGAGAAATTAGTTCAGATAAACAATTGGCAGCTAATCTTTCTCGATACTAGTGTAGAAGGTCAGGTACACGGAAACTTAAGTCAGACTGAACTGAACTTTCTCGAGCAGTCTCTGGCTGTAGCTAGTCACAACTCAACAGTCGAACACTGTCTCCTATGTTTGCATCATAACCCTGTAAAAGGAAATGCTAGCTGGATGAAAGATATTGGTCTACATAATCGATCGCAGTTTTTCAATATCATAAAGCAGTTTCCCAAAGTTGCTTGTCTTGTTTATGGTCATATGCATCAGCAATTAGATTCTGAGCACGAAGGAATCAGATGTCTTTGCTCGCCATCAACTTGCATACAATTCAAACCCAACGTAACTAACTTTACATTAGATAAAACAAATCCGGGATACCGAACCATACAATTACATAAAGATGGATCGATAGATACTGAAGTTATTCGCGTCCCTGGTTATACTTACGAAGCAGATTTCAGCTTTTCTGGTTATTAGAATTTTAAAGTTAGTTTTCGTTAGGCCTTAGAATTTGTCCGATCCATTTATATTCTATCTACATGGCTTCTTAAGTTCGCCGCTTTCGCAAAAAGCTCAACAAACTTTAAAGTATTGCGAGCAAATTGGGTTTGGTAGTTTCATAAATGTGCCGATGTTAGGAAGTGCGCCTGCCAAAACTATCTCACAACTGAAATCAATCTTAGATGCTCATCGCAGCGAGAGAATACTGCTGATAGGGAGCTCCCTTGGTGGCTATTACGCTACTCATCTTTCAGAAGCCTATAACGCGCCAGCAGTGCTAATAAATCCTGCGGTTCGACCTTTCGAACATTGGGAGGAACGAATTGGGGAACACAAGAACTACTATTCAGATGAAGTGCATCTCGTCACTAGAGCTCATATCGACGAATTGGAAAATCTATATATCGAAACATTCTCCAATCCAGACAACATTATGGCTCTGTTGCAAACTGGGGATGAGGTCCTGGACTATAGATTGGCAGTAGAAAGGTTTGGAAATGCCCATTGTATTGTGCGCGAAGGAGGCAACCACAGTTACGAGAATTATGTGTCTGAACTGCCCATGATCTTTGAGTTTCTGCTATCAAGAATTGGCCATTTTGAGCGATAAAATATTATTCATCTGCAGTACTTTAAAACACTTCTGGTTTAGATTTTTTTAGATGAGCAATACCTATAATGCCGACGCAATCGAAGTACTGACTGGACTCGATCCTGTCAGGAAACGGCCCGGCATGTACACCGATACTACGCGGCCAAATCATTTAGCCCAGGAAGTCATCGACAACAGCGTCGATGAAGCGCTCGCTGGCTTTGCCCGTACAGTTACGCTCACACTAAATAAAGACGGCTCGGTAGAAGTTATCGATGATGGTCGTGGTATGCCTGTGGACAAACACAAAGGCGAAAAAGTAAGCGGTGTCGAACTCATTCTTACCCGTCTTCATGCTGGTGGAAAATTCTCTAGTACGAACTATCAGTATTCAGGTGGTTTACACGGAGTTGGAGTTTCCGTTGTAAATGCTTTGTCGAAGTATCTCGAAGTCGAAGTAAAAAGAGATAGCAAAGTGTATGGCATGAAATTCAAAAGTGGCAATAAGTCGTCTGAACTGAGGATGATCGGAAAAGTTGGTAAGCGAAATACCGGAACTAAAGTTACTTTCATGCCTGATGAGAAATACTTTGATTCTATAAAAATATCCATTCCTAAACTTAAGCATGTTTTACGAGCCAAGGCCGTATTGTGTTCAGGTCTCAAAGTTGTGTTTGTCGACAACACCGTTACTAAGGCAAAAGCACAGAGTGAAGAATGGTGTTACGAAGATGGGCTCACTGATTATTTAACCCAAGCGACAGCCGAATTTGAAACTGTACCAATTGAACCTTTTTTCGGGTCTGTGCAGGGCAACGATGAAGCCGTTGAATGGGCCATTCAATGGTTGCCAGATGGCGGCGATATTCTTGGGGAGAGTTACGTAAACCTCATACCAACTCCTTTGGGTGGTACCCATGTCAGTGGATTACGCACCGGCCTTCTAGAATCACTGCGCGAGTTTTGTGAGTTTAGAAACTTGCTACCTCGTGGTCTTAAAGTTTCTGCAGACGATGTCTGGGAAAACTGCAGTTATGTACTGTCATCTAAGTTACTCGATCCACAGTTCTCAGGCCAAACAAAAGAACGCTTGTCTTCAAGACAATGCACTGTTTTCGTATCCGGTGTTGTAAAAGATTCGTTTAGCCTCTGGCTGAATCAGCATACCGCCGAAGCAGAAGCCATTGCCGAGCTTTGTATTAATAATGCACAAAGTAGATTAAAAGCCAGTAAGAAAGTAGCTCGAAAAAAAATTACGTCGGGTCCGGCACTTCCAGGCAAGCTAGCAGATTGCTCGACGGAAGATGTAGCGGCTGGCGAGTTGTTTTTGGTGGAAGGTGATTCCGCAGGCGGATCGGCCAAACAGGCTAGAGATCGTGAATTTCAGGCGATTATGCCGTTGCGTGGAAAGATTCTTAATACCTGGGAAGTTGATTCGTCTGAAATCCTAGCATCCCAGGCGGTACATGATATTGCTATTGCTTTAGGGGTAGATCCGGGCTTTTCCAAGATCGATGGTCTGCGCTATGGCAAGATTTGTATTCTCGCCGATGCCGATTCCGATGGTTTGCATATTGCCACCTTGCTATGTGCACTCTTTGTAAAACACTTCCGTCATGTAGTAGAAGCAGGTCATGTCTATGTCGCCATGCCACCACTTTATCGCATCGATATAGGCAAGGAAGTTTTCTATGCCGTAGATGAAGACGAGAAGAAAGGAGTACTAGATAGCATCGTGGCCGAAAAGAAAACGGGCAAGGTAAATGTGCAGCGTTTTAAAGGCCTCGGTGAAATGAATCCTATGCAACTCCGAGAAACCACTATGGCTCCGGATTCAAGACGGCTGGTGCAACTTACTTTGGAAAACGATCCCATGGCGAAAAAGAAAACCAGTACTTTCGCTACCATGGATTTATTACTCGCAAAGAATCGTGCTCCGGATCGCAAGGAATGGTTGGAAACCAGCGGAAATCTGGCTAACTATGCTGACTAATTCACGAGTGGATCATGAATCAAGATATTACAGTAAATGATGATGGCGTCGAACAGATAGCGCTCAAAACTTATACTCAACAAGCCTACTTAAATTATTCGATGTACGTGATCAATGATCGCGCACTGCCCAATATTGGTGATGGTTTAAAACCAGTACAGAGGCGAATAATTTACGCCATGTCCGAACTCGGACTTAAAGCCAGTGCGAAATTTAAAAAGTCTGCGCGTACTATCGGTGACGTTATTGGTAAGTTCCACCCCCATGGTGACTCTGCATGTTATGAAGCGATGGTACTCATGGCCCAGTCATTCACTTATCGCTATCCGCTGGTTGATGGTCAGGGAAATTGGGGATCCCAGGACGATCCTAAATCCTTTGCCGCCATGCGCTATACCGAGTCACGGTTACAAAACTATGCCAATGTGCTTTTGGGCGAGCTCGGCCAGGGCACCGTGGATTGGAAACCAAACTTCGATGGTACGCTGGAAGAACCGGAAATTCTGCCTTCAAGATTACCCAATATTTTACTCAATGGAGGTAGTGGTATCGCCGTAGGCATGGCAACTGACATACCACCCCATAACTTAAACGAAGTTGCAAAAGCCTGTATCCATTTACTGGATAAGCCCAAGGCCACAGTCAGCGAGATATGTAAAATAATTAAGGGTCCAGATTTTCCAACAGAAGCCGAACTAATCACGCCCAAGAAAGAAATCATGGAGCTCTATAAAACCGGTCGTGGTTCGTTAAAGGCTAGAGCTACTTACATAAAAGATAATGGTGAAATCATTATCACTGCTCTGCCATATCAGGTTTCTGGCGCCAAGGTATTGGAACAAATAGCCAGTCAGATGCAGAAAAAGAAACTACCCATGGTTTTGGATATTCGGGATGAATCGGATCACGAGAATCCAACGCGCATTGTTGTAGTGCCACGTTCTAATCGCGTCGATGCCAATGCGGTCATGTCGCACCTATTTTCAACTACCGACTTAGAAAAAAACTATCGTGTGAACTTCAACATGATAGGTATTAATAAACGGCCTCAAGTTAAGGATATTCTGACTCTGTTAAAAGAGTGGCTGCAGTTCCGAACTGCAACGGTCAAACGCCGTTTACAATTCCGCTTGGATAAAATTCTCGATCGTTTACATATTCTTGATGGCTTACTAGTTGCGTATCTGAATATCGATAAAGTCATAAAGATTATTCGAAAGGAAGATAAGCCTAAACCAGCATTAATCAAGGAGTTCGAAATATCTGAACGGCAAGCAGATGCCATTCTAGATCTCAGACTACGTCAATTAGCTAAGCTGGAAGAAGTAAAGATTAAAGCTGAAAAGAAAGAGTTAAATGCAGAGCGTAAGGCTCTTGAGCAGCTACTTAAGTCGTCAGTTCGTTTAAAAACCTTTATTAAGAATGAAATCAAAACGGACACTTCGGAATTCGACGATGATCGACGTACTCCAATTATTGAGCGAGAAGAAGCGAAAGCCTTTAGTGAAATCGAACTGCTTTCCACTGAGCCAATAACAATCGTGCTTTCCGAACGCGGCTGGATGCGGGCGGCAAAGGGGCACGATGTTGATCCTAGTGCTCTGCAATACAAATCCGGAGACAGTTTTAAGTTTGCAGCTCGCGGTAAGAGCAATCAGCTTGCAATCTTTATGGATTCCACCGGTAGGGCATACTCATTAGCGGCTCATACTTTGCCTTCAGCGCGAGGACAGGGGGAACCGGTGTCCGGTCGAGTCAATCCGCCTTCCGGTGCTACCTTCGAAGGTGTTGTGATCGGGGAAGATGAAAAAGATGTGATGTTGGCCAGCGATGCAGGTTATGGTTTCGTCGGAAAAATCAGTGATCTAGTAAGCAATGCCAAGAAAGGTAAAGCTGTGCTTCGCTGTCCGAAAGGCAGCAAAGTACTAACTGCATTACAGGTAAATGATTACAACAAGGACTTGATCGTTTCGGTGACAAATGAGGGGCGCATGTTGATATTTCCTATCAGTGAGTTACCTCGACTCGCCAAAGGAAAAGGCAACAAGATAATTGGTATACCATCGGCCCGTGTTACAGAACGTGTTGAATTCGTAGTTGCAATGACTGTTTTTTCTACTGAAGATTCGCTCACAGTATACGCTGGACGTCGCCACCACAACTTAAAACCTTCCGATCTCAATCATTATCGCGGGGAGCGCGGACGCCGCGGTAGTAAACTTCCGCGTGGATTCCAAAACGTAGATCGCATAGAAGTACTTGCGAAGACAAAAAAGAAAGATTCAGTGGAAGACGAGGAAGAATAAGAATAGCTAGTTGCTGTACACCGTGCCTAATTGAATCGCTTGTCTCTCCAATAATATTTTGTACTCGGACATTGGTTCTAAGCTAATGTAGGTTCTGATCTGTTCATGATAACCAACTTGACCATACTCATCGGCTTCAATACGAGTGCGGGCGCCGGCGTGTTCGAAAGCATTCTCACTAATTAGCAATGAATTGCTTGGGCAGGCGTTACAGATCTCTCGGGTCAGATCAATCGTCTTGCCAGTAAGGTTATCTGTATCCTGGGTTATAGGTGAATAAAGACCACTTACTGTTTTGCCGCTGTGAACTGCAAGTTTGAACTTAGCGTCTACAGGTCCTTCTCCAATATCGTTAATGTCTCCAATCAGTTGTAAGAACAACTGCGCGGCGCAAATTGCATAGAATGCTTGTTCTTCAGCAAACTTTGCAGTACTAAAATTGATAAGTACTTCATCATCGGAGCAATAACTTACGGAGCCGTTGTAAAGCTGACTAACTTTTCCAGCATAGAAATAATATTTGTTAAGTAACGCCACCATCTTGAACTCACTAAATGTTGACGCTAAGTAGTGGAAGTTACTCATTTTTAAATCCAGCAAGGTTGCATCCTGCATTCCTGCATGAGTCTTGTATCTCAGTTCATCGGCCTCTGGCTGTCTTGTCCCGAAGTTGTTCAGAAATGTATTCTGTGTCAAGAATTCTGCCGTGGCATTATATTGCCGGATAACCGTGCTGATCTCATTATTAGTAGTTGGTTCTGGGCAAGTTTCAATTTCTCCTTTGCGAATATTGCTTAAGGAGAACGATAAAAGATTGGCGGGGAAGCTCACCAGGTATTGAAAGTAAGTAGTAGTAACGGCAGCAGCGACGATAAGCAGTAGAGCAGTTGCACCAATTACAAGCATGAGGTTGTTTAAGGTACCGGCTTCGATATAGCTGAGGTCTATACGTAAGTGGACAAAACCGGCAATCGAATCAGCGAGAGTTATCGGAGCCGAATACTCTACCTGCAATGTAGATAATGAAAATGGAAGAGGTATAAGTGTTTCAACTTGCATCTCACTTCCAGAAGCGCTGGCCATGATTTCATTATCCACGTTTACGACTGAAACCTCTGCTATGGAAGAGTCGCGAGTTAAGTTCCCCAGTACTACATTCATGCTAATTAAGTCATTAGCTAACATGAGCTCGGTAAGCTGTGCTGCAGTTTGGTGAGCAAGACTCTGCCCTAAACCATCTGCCTGCTGTCTTAACAAGTTTTGCGTGTTGAAACTGCTGATTAGCCAGAAAATACACATTGCAAGAATCAATAGTAGACAGATCGCAAAGGTGAATTTGCGAGATATTTGCTTGGTGGAAGATTGGGTGGTAGTAGTGTGTAAATCCTCTACTTGCTTTTCTTCCTGCTCTTCGTTCTGAATTGCTTCCACTTTACCGAGACGCGCACATTACTAATGGCCAGAAGAATATCAGGACCGGCGCTGTTCCCCAATTAGTTTGTGCCAGGACGGCTAGGAAGACGAGTGATTAAAGTGAAATCCAATGTACTCTGCTAGAGCCTGAAAACAATGGTCTTGCACGAAATTTAATTGGGCCCGCTAGAGAATAGGTAAGAGCATCATTTCTTCGATTATTGGAGCACTACTTGTATTACTGCGGTGGGCGCCCATTCAGGACTTTGGAGAAGGCTCTCAATTTGGTGTGTCAGAAAGGATTCATCGAAGAATCCCATTAATTTGTCTCTCTGTGGTTGGGGGGGGGGATTAAAGACTGATTTTCGAAATTTGTCACCGGCCTTCTTCCTAGGTTCGGCATTTGATGCGAATGTTAATCTGGAGCTGTTTGCTAACGCATTCGGCTTTTCGCAGGTTTGCCTGGTTCTTCCTGAACCAGTTGAGGCACAAGATAACCGGGTAGCTGATTTTCCATTTCCTGGATTATTTCCCGCCCTTTTATCGGAGTAACGGCGAAATGGGCAGTCCCGGCAACCCGATCCGGCAAATGTAGATAATACGGTAGGACATTTAAGGCAAATAGCGCTCTGGATAGTTCGGAAAGTATGGTCGAATTATCATTAACTTCAGCTAAAAGTACACTTTGATTTAGCATTTTGACGCGATTTGCATCGATCTTGTTTAAATAGTGCGCTACGTTATGGCTTATCTCCTGAGCATGATTGCAATGTAAGACTAAAATCTGCTTTAGACGGCTTTTTTCTAGCAAATTTATCAATTCTGCGCTTAATCGCTGGGGCAGCACGATGGGCATGCGGCTATGTATCCTCAGCGTGGTGAGATGAGGAATTTCATCTAATTGGCCGATCAGCCTCGCTAACTGCCGATCCGAAGCTGCCAAGGGATCGCCACCACTGAGAATAACTTCCTCAATGGATTGATCGCTGCGGATATAATCCAGCGCCTGATTCCATTGCAATCGACTAGGCGTATTTCCGTCATAGTCGAAGTGCCTGCGAAAACAATAGCGACAGTGAATCGCGCAATGGGGAACTGTGGTGAGCAAGACTCGGCCATGGTATTTATGCAGTAATCCCGGAACCGGATTTGCTTCCGCTTCCATTAATGGATCAGAAACAAATCCTGAGATTTCGGCTTCTTCGAGTTTTGATGGCCAAACCTGACGCAGCAGAGGATCCTGCCAGTTTCCCAATTCCATCGCTGCAACAAAGGACTTGGTTACCTTGAGGGGAAACTGATCTGTTGCTGCCAGGCTGGGTGGTTGGCTAGACGGGTCCAACTGCAGTAACTGCACTAATTCCTTTGGATCTGTAATGAGATCGGATAATATCTCTTGCCACTTTTTTGACTGATCCAAATCGATTAAAGAAACAATATTCTGGGTCATTTGTTTTAATGTGGTTTGTTGTAGTCATGAGAGAACGCATCATAACAACAATAGGTTACTTAGACAGCGCTACTAAGCAGCGCAGTCTGAATGGTTAAAATAAGAGGAAAACATGGCGACTTATTCCACCAATGAGTTTAAATCCGGATTAAAGGTTTTAGTCGATGGAGAACCTTGTTCCATTTTAGAAAACGAAATCGTTAAACCAGGTAAGGGCCAGGCATTTAATCGAGTGAAGTTTCGAAATTTACTAAACAGCAGAGTTTGGGAACGAACTTTTAAATCCGGTGAATCAATAGGTGCTGCTGATGTGATGGAAACCGATATGGAATATCTTTACGAAGATGGAGAATTTTGGTATTTCATGAAAACCGATGACAGCTTTGAACAAGTTGCCGCAGATGCAAATGCAATTTTTGAAGCTAAAAACTGGTTAAAAGAACAGGACGTGTATCAGATAGTTCTTTGGAACGATGTGCCTATTTCTGTTATTCCACCAAATTTTGTAGAACTTGAAGTGACTGACACAGATCCTGGATTGAAAGGAGATACTGCTCAAGGTGGAACCAAGCCAGCAACATTAAGCTCTGGAGCAGTTGTAAAGGTGCCTTTGTTTGTAAACATCGGTGATGTTTTGCGGGTTGACACTCGCACTGGTGAATACCAAAATCGAGTTAATAAATAACATTAAATGTATGTGCCATGACGAACTGGCAACCCGGCGTATCATCGCAAGCTCTAAAACAGAGAGCAGAGCTACTTGCAAATCTAAGAAGTTTTTTTGCAGACAAAGGTGTTATTGAAGTTGAGACTCCAGTACTAGCTGGAGCGCCAGTAACAGATTTGCATATTAAGTCATTAACGACTGAAATTAGCTTCGATAAATCTTCAAAAACTTTTTATCTGCAAACTTCTCCCGAGTTTGCAATGAAGCGATTGCTCGCAGCCAATCCCGAACCGATTTATCAGATTGGAAAAGTATTTCGCGATGACCCAGTTTCGAAGTATCACAATCCAGAATTTACAATGCTGGAATGGTATCGTCCTGGATTTACCCTGGAACAATTGATGGAGGAAGTGGCGGAGCTGCTAGCATCGCTCCTAGAAAGTGAATCGTTCCCGAAGTTTTCTTATGGTGAATTATTCGAAATCCATTTAAATATCAACCCACACCAGGTTGGCGCCGAAGAAATTGCCACAATTGCTCAAGAAAGAATTGAACTAAGCACCAATGAACTCGAAAAGACGGACTACCTACAGTTGTTAATGTCCACAGTCATTGAACCTCAACTTCCCTCCGCCTGTTTTGTCTATGATTACCCGAAGGAGCAGGCATCATTAGCTGTAATCGAAAAAAATGTCGCCCAAGACACAGTCGCAAAGCGTTTTGAAGTTTATTATCGAGGCGTGGAATTAGCGAATGGCTACTGCGAACTTATCGATGTTGCCGAGCAACGCCAGCGCTTTGAAGCCGACAATAATGCTAGGCAAGCCCATGGATTGGAAGTCTATCCAATAGATGAAAAGTTTTTAGCAGCGATGGAATCAGGTATGCCCAGTTGTTCCGGTGTTGCCCTTGGAATCGATCGGCTCTTTATGGCCATGTACAACATAGAATATATCGACCAGGCCATTAGCTTTTCATTGGATCGAGTATGAACTAGAAAGTTAATCCGCCGCTTCAGCCAGAGCTCTTGCTTGATAAAGCTCCCGTAGTTGTTGGGTCACTGGTCCTGGTTTCCCATCTCCAATTGTATGTCCATCGATTGACACTACAGCGAGCGCCATGGTCGTCGCGCTAGAGACAAATGCTTCATCCGCGGCCATCGCTTCTGCAACGGTAAAAGTTCTTTGGTCAACTTCTATGTTGGCGCTCTCTGCTATTTCCAACAAGGTACGGCGACGAATGCCTGGCAAAATTGAATTTGATAATGGTCGAGTAATTAAAATACGATCCTTAACGATGTAGGCCGATGAGGAAACACCTTCAGTTACAATGCCGTCTTCCACCATCCATCCCTCTGCCCCATTTCTGGAAACTGCATCCTGCTTCGCTAATACCTGACCAAGTAAGTTCACTGATTTAATGTCGCGACGCTTCCAACGCAGATCTCGAGTAGTAACAACTGGTATTCCAGTTTCTATTTCTGCATTATTAAGCAAATCCATTACTGAAGTGAAAGCAACGAATCCCGGAACAGTGTTATCAGGAAACGGAAAATCGCGATCTGCTGCACCGCGAGTAACTTGGGAATAAACAATTCCTTCCTGTAGGTTATTTTTTGCTACAAGCTGATTCATCACTTCCATATACTCATTTTTGCTACAGGGCCAGGGAATAGAAAGCTCATTAAGCGATCTATCCAGGCGCTCAAGAAAATATTGTTTGTCTATAAGTTTGCTCTTTATAACTGGGACGACTTCATAAACCCCGTCACCAAAAATAAATCCACGATCAAAAATAGAAATAACGGCATCTTCTTCTTTAACATATTCGCCATTTACAAAAACAATCCGATTTAAACTCTTCATCACTAATATTTCTTCTTAAAAGCCTATTTAAATTCTGCAGCGAAATTTGCTAACGCTTCGCCATGTAATCTTTGTGTAGTCCACTCATCCATTGGAATTGCGCCGATGGAACGATAGAACTGAATGGAAGGTTCATTCCAGTCTAATACTGACCATTCTACGCGCGTGCAGTTTCTTTCTAACGCCAATTTAGCAATGTATGCCAACATACATTTCCCAAATCCTTTGCCGCGCATCTCTGGTTTTACATAAATATCTTCTAGATAGATTCCAGGCCGGCCAGTGAAAGTAGAAAAATTGTGAAAGAAAAGTGCGTATCCTACTGGGGCGCCTTCTAATTCTCCGATAAAAACCTCTGCGTAGGCATTTTGTCCGAATAATGTTTCTTTCAGCGTCTCAACTGTGGCCACTACTTCGTGAGCGAGTTTTTCATACTCGGCCAGTTCCATAATTAAATTCAAAATTAGCGGACAGTCGTCCTTGGTTGTGCCGCGCAGCACGAAATTGTCTATCGATGTACTTAGATTCATGAAAGTTTCTTTACACTCTTGTTAAGGCCAAGATCCACGGCCAATAGAGCCAAACGGCATACTATTCGCTCATTCCCTTGACTGCTATAATACGCGCCTTTTTTTGGGCCAAAAAAGCCAGGCAATAAAATGGAAATCAGAATTCTATCGTGAGCCGAAATCATTGGCTCTGTCAAAGCTAAGGAAACATGATGTCAGAACAAAAATCCACAATTATTTACACGGAAACTGATGAAGCACCCGCTCTCGCAACGTATTCGTTTTTGCCAATAATCAAGGCATTTACCGAGGCTTCTGATGTGGATGTTGAAATTCGCGACATCTCTCTTTCTGGAAGAATCATTGCAAACTTTCCTGAATATTTAACTGACAATCAAAAACAATCCGATGCACTGGCGGAGCTGGGTGAACTGACTAAGGACCCAATTGCTAACATTATCAAACTGCCAAATATTTCCGCTTCCGTTCCTCAAATGATGGCGGTGATCAAAGAATTACAGGATAAGGGCTATGGGCTTCCAGACTATCCGGAAGAGCCGACTAACGAGCAGGAAGTGGATATCAAAGCCCGCTACGATCGAGTTAAAGGAAGCGCTGTAAACCCGGTGCTAAGAGAAGGTAACTCAGATCGACGTGCACCGGCATCAGTAAAGTCTTATGCGCAAAAAAATCCGCATTCCATGGGAACCTGGTCTACTGAAAGCAAATCACATGTTGCTAGTATGCATAGCGGTGACTTCTTCGGCAGCGAGCAATCAACCACTATTTCCGATGCAACGACCGCAACAATTACTCACATAGATAGCGACGGTAATGCCACAGTATTAAAAGAAGGAATTGCACTACAGTCTGGGGAAGTTATCGATGCATCCTGTATGAACAGAAATATCCTAAGAAGCTTCTTGGCGGAACAAATTGATGATGCTAAGAGTCAGGGTGTTTTAATGTCGCTGCATCTAAAAGCGACTATGATGAAAGTTTCCGACCCTATTATCTTTGGTCATGCAGTGACGGTTTACTATGAAGAAGTATTTTCGAAGTATGCCGACAAATTTGTCGAACTGGGCGTTGATCCCAATAATGGTGTCGGCGACGTCTATGCGAAAATTCAGAATCTGCCAGATGCAGAACGTGAAGCAATAGAGGCCGATATTCAGGCTTGTTATACCAATCGCCCAGAAATGGCGATGGTGGATTCCGACCGGGGCATTACCAATCTTCATGTGCCAAGCGATGTCATTATCGATGCATCAATGCCGGCAGCATTGCGTACATCAGGACAGATGTGGGGACCAGATGGCAAACTTGCTGATATGAAAGCAATCATTCCTGATCGTTGCTACGCAGGTGTTTATCAGGAAGTAATCGACTTTTGTAAGGCCAACGGGGCGTTTGATCCGGCAACTATGGGTAGTGTACCCAACGTCGGTTTAATGGCACAAAAGGCAGAAGAGTATGGCTCCCACGATAAGACTTTCGAGATTCCTGTGAACGGAACCATGACTGTAAGCGATGCCGATGGAAACAAGTTACTCGAGCACGCAGTACAAGAAGGTGACATTTGGCGAATGTGTCAGGCTAAAGACGAACCTATTCAGGATTGGGTAAAACTTGCGGTCACTCGTGCACGATTAAGTAATACTCCTGTAGTGTTCTGGTTAAATGAAAATCGCGCCCACGATGCAGAACTCATAAAGAAGGTTAATCAATATTTGCTAAACCATGATACTGATGGTCTAGAAATTCATGTTAAGGCTCCAACCGAAGCAACCAAGTTATCCTTGGAAAGGACTAAGGAAGGCAAGGATACAATTTCTGCTACCGGAAACGTGTTGCGAGATTATCTGACCGACTTATTCCCTATTCTTGAACTAGGAACCAGCGCCAAGATGTTATCCATCGTGCCTTTAATGAATGGTGGTGGTTTATTTGAAACTGGCGCAGGCGGATCTGCACCGAAACATGTTCAGCAATTCGAAAAAGAAAATCACCTGCGTTGGGATTCTCTTGGAGAATTTTTAGCGTTGACTGCGTCCCTCGAATATTTAGCCAATGCAACTGATAATCACCGTGCACAGGTTTTAGCAAATGCACTGGATGCGGCGACTGAAAAGTTTCTTGATGAAAATAAATCGCCTTCAAGAAAAGTAAATGAGCTAGACAATCGCGGTTCCCATTTCTATCTGGCCATGTATTGGGCACAGGCACTAGCAGAACAAAGCGATGATGCCGATTTAAAAGTGCGGTTTACTCCAGTCGCTGAAGCTTTATCTGTGCATGAAGATAAGATCGTAGAAGAGCTGAATGCAGTGCAAGGTGTTGCTATGGACGTTGGTGGTTATTACAAACCAAATCCTGAGCTCGCTTCTGCTGCAATGCGGCCTAGCGCAACTCTTAACGAAATAATCGCTAGCGTATAGCTTAACAACATTACTTTTTGTAAGGGTTTGAGTGCGATAATTTCGCTTAGAAGGTTATAAGATGACTAAGTTCCATAAAGCACCTTAATCTCGTCGAGTAACCACGATTCCAAATTCATCGATAGTAACTAGTACACCATTAAAATCAGTTACATCAATTGGGGCAGCAGTTGAAGTATCGTGTTCGGCAAATATAAAAATTTTTAGCGCTTCCGCTCCGCGTTCTGGGAGACTGGCAGTTTCAGAATTAAAGCCCTGTGGGATAAACACACTTCTTACATCTATGCGATCACCGGCATCAGCAATAAACTGTCGCTGATTAGAATACCATGCGGTTTTAGTTGCAGGAAAACTATCTATGAGTTCTTGTGCATAAACAAAGATAATATCTACTTGAGTAATTATGATCGCATTGGGGTCTAATTGAGATTCGATGTGGATTGAATTGACTTCGGCGTTACTAAAATTAATCAGCACTGATATAAATAAGATTGATACAATTCTTGTAAAATGAAATGTAGACATGCGTTCAATTAAAAAGGCCAGTAGGATTTCCCCTACTGGCCTTTTTTTAAACCTTTAATTAAATGGAAAGGATTTAGTTTTCCTCAGTCTCAACAACTCCGGTGTCAGACTTCGGCGAGCCATCACCATTATTACCGAGAGACTCTTGATATCTCCATCCGGCAAGAATACCAACTAAACCATGATTACCTTCATGACAGGCATATTCATATACCGGATCAGGAGATTCACGCAGTGGAAACCTCGCTGACCAGGGAACATCCCAGGATAATGGATCAGTCACTGTAAAATCATATTCGATTGTATTTGCATCGGCACGAGTAAAACGTTCAACTACTTCGGCTTGATTGGACATGCCGCGAAGATTGTATTCGTGATACCAGTTCTTCGTATGCACAACTAAGGTGTCGCCTTCCCAATAGCCAACGGAATCTCCTTCCCATTTAAGCTGCTTGGTGTGATGTTCGCTGTCCAGGCGAATGACACGTACTGAGTGAACCATCTCATTCAAGATCATAACTGTATCTTTTGTCTGAACGAGCTGCATATTGTTATTGTACGAACCAGGAATCATGGGTGGTCCGCCAACGAAGCCAACGATACAGCGGTCAACTGTCGTTCTACCTTCAGGCCCAGCACTTTCAAACACCATCTGTCCGTATTCGGCACGACGCTGACGACCAATTTCATTAAGCGGTGGTGAGCGGCCATTCGGCGGATCATAAATAAGAGAGGTACGGCGGTCGGCAACTGTATTTTCACCGCGCTCATACCAGAAATTATTATAGGAAATTACGCCAGGGGGATATCCGGCCCCACCTACAGAGTCGATAATAAGATCGCGGTTCTGTCGGCGTAGCTCAAACTCTTCCCATTCCGCTGCCTGCTCGGGCGTTAAAACTTCTAAGTGCTCTAATTCGCGGGGGCGGTTAAGCGGGGTAATTGTGCGGAACGTATAGGTGCCTTGTAAGTCTGGGTGGCCGTACTCCGTGCGAGGGAAGTCGCCAGACTGACCAATCGCTAGAGGAGCAACCAATACAGCGGCTATCGCCAGAGACAGTTTGGTTAGGGCTCTTTTTATCATTGGAATCTCCAAATCTTGTTCTAATGCAGAATTCTAAGTGGATACCTCGTAATCTACTGAAATTACGCGTGATTGCATATATTTTCAAGGAGAAATTAGTCACCAATTGTTTCAAAAAGTCCACTTTTAGCAATGTTTTCAAGGCCTTTTAACCATAGAAGGCGGGTTCAAGAACTTGTCGAAAATTGGAAACCAGAATTAAGCTGTCATTTTGAATTAGCCTATGAGCTGGTTTATTCTTCAAGGCCACTAATCAAGAGAACTAGATCGTAGTATGGCATCTAAAGCCAAGCGAAATCGCAGCAAGTCCGGCGCTTCCCCCCGGGGTTCAGCTGCCGTCTTTGGGGAAAACCTGCGTCTTGGTAGTTTCAAAGTCCCCCTGGTCTTAATCCTCGCTCTTTCCTTTCTCGCACTATCTCCGCGGGTGCAAGGCAACGATGTGCTTTTTTGGTCGTTTGTTGGGGCCATACTCTTTTTGGCCGCCTGGTTTATCTATTTGTTTGCGCTCAGTCGGAACAGTGGACAGGATCGATTATTCGAGATTGTATTGCGCCCGCAACACTATATTCAGGCTATGGTGCAGTTCAGCGTTTATGCCTATTGGGGTTACTATTGGCGCCCGGTCTATGAGCACGCTTGGCTAATCATTGGGCAGATAGTATTTGCCTATGCTTTCGATATGTTGCTGGCCTGGTCACGCCGCCAGAAATACACGCTGGGATTTGGTCCTTTCCCAATTATCTTCAGCATTAATTTGTTTCTCTGGTTTAGAGATGATTGGTTTTACATGCAATTTCTGATGATTGCACTGGGATTTATGGGTAAAGAATATGTTCGCTGGAATAGAGAAGGGCGCAATGTTCATATTTTTAATCCTTCTGCGTTCGCGCTGGGACTATTTTCGCTAGTACTTATTCTTACTAATACTACCCATCTTACTTGGGGCCAGGAAATAGCGTCGACTTTAACCCTTGCTCCGAACATTTATACCTTTCTTTTTCTGATTGGATTGATCGTGATGTATTTTTTCTCGATTACTCTTGTTACAGGAATGGCTGCAATTTCATTATTTGGACTAAGTGCTATTTACAATGCTGCAACCGGTGTTCCCTATTTTCTCGATTCAGAAATACCAGCTGCTGTTTTTCTCGGATTGCATCTTTTAGTAACTGATCCATCGACATCACCTAGAACGCCGCTCGGCAAAACACTATTTGGAATTCTATACGGTTTTAGTGTGTTTGGTTTGTACACACTGCTCGGATCATTAGGGGTACCAACTTTTTATGACAAACTGTTAGCAGTGCCATTGCTAAATTTAAGTGTCATCGCCATCGATAATTCGGTTCATTCTATACGGTCAAAAGAATTATTAAATGTTTGGAAAGAAAGCTGGTTTAGTGGTACGGGTAATCTGGCACACATTAGTGTGTGGATAATTATTTTTGGCTCGATGTCGGTATTAGGCAAGACAGATGGTAAACACACCGGGGATAGTTTGCCTTTCTGGCAACAAGCCTGTGCCGATGGTTTACCAAACGCATGTGAGAGGTTAGTGCAATTAGAATCTACTTATTGCATAGATAATTCCGCCTGGGCATGTAATGAGCTAGGATTGCAGTACCGAGAAGGGACAATTGTTGCCAGGAATGATGTTATGGCGCGGAAATATTTTTCCCAATCATGTGAGCTTAAGTTTAAAGCAGCATGTTTGAATTTACTCAATGGGGAATTACTAACAAGAGAAGACCCTCATGAATTGGATCTTCGATTATTATTGCGTGAAGGTGGTTTAAACTTGATGGGGCAACCACTTAACCAATTGTATTCCCGCGCTTGCGATCATGATTGGTCATTTGCCTGCGAAAATATTTAGGAATCACTGTGAGCCAAGCTAACAATAGTCCAGCAGCAGAGATATCAGTTCCCAGTCGCAAAATTGGCTTCATGGTTATGACTATCATTATTATGTTTGTTGCGTATTGGATGAACCTGCAAGGCTCTGCCACTACTTCTTCTGAAATTAGAAGTACAGATGCGGAAGAACTCGAGGGGTTTAGAAGTGAAGCTTGGCATCTACCTGATGATGACTTACTTGGCTTCGTTGAGATTCCCACTGGAGAATTTACTATGGGGAGCAATCCTGCTTTGGATCGCCTTGCCTATGAGAATGAACGCTGGTCAACTGTATTGAGACAAGGAACAGTATCCCTTTCTTCTTTCTATATAAATCGATTTGAAACTACAAAAGCCCAGTTTCAACGGTTTGTTGATGACAACGGATTGTATGTAGCTCCGGACATTTTAGAAGGTGATCAAACAGAACCAGTTAGTAATATTACCTGGTCGGAAGCAGTGGCGTATGCTCAATGGTTGGATTTCGAATTGCGTCACTCTGGTCTTACTCCTGAGCCATTAAGAAAATTGCTAGAAAACGGTGGTAGTGTAACTTTGCCGACCGAAGCCGAATGGGAAAAAGCAGCGAGGACTAGCGACGGCCGCATCTTTCCTTGGGGAGTCCAGCCAACTTCTGGGTTTGCTAATTTCAATGCAAGAGCCAAGCGCAGAGTAGGAGTGGCGGCATGTGCAGCCTGCGCTAATGGACTTTCCGACATGGCTGGAAACGTCTGGGAAATGACCCGCAGCCCGCTTCAGAGCTATCCCTACGACCCCGATGACGATGCTGTAAATCTTGCCGATGATGCCCTCTGGGTCATGCGGGGTGGCTCTTATACAGACGACATCAACAATATTCGCACTGCCGTCCGAGGCGCGGTAGATCCTGGTGTTCGCAATGACACTATTGGATTTCGAGTCGCAATCAGCCCTCGTTGAAACCTCTTGTAAACTGATCTCTCTGAATTGCGTTTTACTATACAAAAAAACGAATTGCTTGATTGATTAACGTAATAAACGAAGCCGATCATGAAACTATTTATATTACTTGGTGCAGCAACTTTTGCATGGCTTAAGTGAGCTTTATATTCACTGCCTTTTCTTTAACTCTTTAATTAATTCGATATTTTTCAAACCAGGTCATGATGCGTTGTGAAACATCCATCATGAATTTAGGCTCTCTTGGACCATGGGGCGTTCTTGGATACACAATCATTTCCGTATCAGTACCAAGCCACCTAAGTGAATTATAAAATTCTTGTCCTTGTGACAATGGGACTCGCAAATCTTCCTGGCCATGAATTACCTGAGTTGGAGTCACAACATTATCGATATGACTTATTGCAGAAGACCGTTCCCACATTTCCAGATTTTCCCAAAAAAAGTCTCCCATATGTTCAACTAAGTAATCGCGAATATCTGTAGTCGTTGACATGCTGACTAAATTTGAAAGTCCTGCTCCCATACTGGCAGCATTAAAGCGATCAGTTTGAGTCACTGCGAAGGAAGTCATGTAACCACCATAACTCCATCCCATTAAAAACTGATTGTCAGTATCACCGATTCCCATGTCGATAACCAGATCCACACCAGTAAGCAAATCTTGCAAGTCGCCATGACCCCAATCCGTTGCAGTGGCTTCGCGAAACTCATAACCGTAACCAGTTGATCCTCTCGGATTGGGACGCAAGATGGCATAACCGTGTTGGGCAAAATACTGAGCCATGTAAATGCCCGGACCACCGGTAAACATTTCTGAATAAACTCCGGATGGGCCACCATGAACATTTAATATTATTGGATAGGCAATTCCTTCTTGATAATTAACTGGATAAGTAAGCAGGCCTTCTATCTCGGTACCGTCAAGTGACGTCCAGCTTAGTAACTCAGTCTTACCCATCGGTGGAATCTCGATGTCGCCATGGATCTCTGTAATCTGTTCTCTTTCAGTATCGTCCGTGTCTTGTACAAATAGATCCCAGGGTTGATCGGAAGATTCCCAACTATAGCTGAAGCGATCGGCATTACTTGCCAGAGATAAGTTACCGGCAACGCCAGTTTCCGGAGTAATGGTTCGAATATTTTCACCCCGCAAAGGTAGTCCAATGATCGCTCGGTTAGTACCCATCGACTCTGTTAGATAAAGCTCATCGCTATCTTTAGACCAGCCAGCAATAAAGGGACTCCGGTTTGGCGTCTCCGCTAGCATTCTAGAGTCACCACCATCGGCAGGAATTACATAGACATCATTACGAGAAATTAAACTGGGTTCTAAACCAGACGAGGTGTAAGCAATCCAGCTTCCATCTGGAGACCAAAAGGGGCTGTCTTCGACTCCATTGCCAGCAATTAGTGTTCGCACTTCTCCCAAAATTTGAAGAGATGCGCCTTCTTCGCTTTCGTCCTGATGCGAACCGGCTGCAGCAACGCTGCTAGCATCAGGAACAGTTACCACCGAAATATCGCCATGTTGATTGGCATAATTTAAATCGGCTATTGGCTTATGGGAGAATGCGACCTCATTGCCAGCAGGAGACCAGCTAAAACTGCCAACTACCATTTCTCCCGATGTAATCTTCACAGGTTCGGCAGGATCAGAAGAGTCATTGTCTACTGCAACTGCGTGTAAATGACGAAAGCGTGGTTGTTGATCCACTAGAATCACGTCGCGCTTTTCTTCGATTTCTTTTTTCCGCTCTTCGCTTAATGGATCTTGCATTGAGAACACAACGCGATCCCCATTTGGCGACCATCTGTAGCTCAATACATTATTCTCTGCGTTCGTTAATTGCCTCGCTTCGCCGCCAAACAGAGACATTAACCAAACTTGTGATTTAGCAGATTCGCCTTCGCCACGCTTACTAATGAAACTTAAATATTCTCCATCCGGAGAGAAAGCGGGGGAGGTGGCAGAATATTCCCCGCGGGTATATTGCGTATTTCGAGATCCATCTGCGGTCGAAACCCAGATGTGAGTTTGGAACTCAGAATTAATTCCTTCCATCAAAGGAGTATTTACTGCATAAGCAATATATTCACCATTGGGGGAAGTTGCTGTCCCTTGGACGCGACGAAACCGCATGGACAATTCAGGTGTCCAACCGACGGCTGAATCACTTTGGGCAAAAATAAAACTTGAGTAAGGAAGTGATAGAACAAACACAGTGCTCAAAGGGAGCACTAATTTTTTAATTGGTTTAGTTATTGTCATCAATGATCCTTTTATGAGCCGCAAGATCTAAAAATCTGGTAATGCAAAACTAAGAATCAAATCGCCACCACGCCGACCACGTGATCCTCCCCCAGAAGCAACGGTTATAAATTCTTCACCGTCTATGGAATAGACAGCAGGGGAAGCGAATACTCCGGAGCCGGTGTTGTATTTCCATAACTCTTCACCGGTTTCTGCATCGAATGCATAAAAGTAACCGGCTTCATTACTACCAGCACCAACAAATACTAATCCGCCAGCAGTGACAACTGGTCCTGCCTGACCGTACCCTTCAAAAATCTGGCGCCAGACTAATTCTCCGGTGGTTGGATCATAAGCAGAAAAATAGCCTTTTGGATCTCGCCCTGAGTTAAACGGTTGGTCGATGGCGTTAACATACAGATAACCAGTGTTCTTGCCATAAGCCAAGGGACCATAATTCGAGCCGCCGCCAAAGCCTGGGGAAAATATTTGGTTCGGCCCAATTGGCGTAAATTGCTCTACGAGGTCATTTGCTTCCATATGCTGAGCAGGAATGTCCGTTGGGAACACCGGCGACACAGGTTCCATGCGTTCGCCGTTTGCCTTGTGCGGAATTGGTTGCGTGGGCCAGGGCTCTTCGCCCTCAATATCGGTTTCGGTGGAAACCGGCGTTTCAATTATAGGGTGTACCGGTTCACCGGTTTCCCTATTCAATATATAGAGCCAACTATTCTTACTCGCTTGAGCAAGTGCTTTTACCGGTTCGCCATCGACTTCCATATCGAATAGTACTGGTTGATTACCAGAATCGTAGTCCCACA
>JBJLER010000044.1:0-8678 GCA_045565735.1 Pseudohongiellaceae bacterium | reverse complement strand
GTTGCTAAAAAATCCATAAATAATATCTCAAGGGAAGATATTGAAACCTATGTGGAATTCGCCAAGCAGCCGCCAACTGGCTGGATCGGGCAAAAGAATGTTGCCAGATTTCTAGATCGAGCGGGAGAACGTGTACCAAATCCGGATTGGCGACCCTATGTGTCTCTAAGTGGTGAATACGTGATTTCCCAGGCGGCTATCCAGTCCTTATTTAGTGTTTTGAGTAGTTTTTTTAATTTCCTCATTCAAGAGAATTACATAGCTGCGAACCCGATCTCTCAGATTCGCCAAAAGAGCAAATTTCTGCGCAAGCATCAGTCCCAGAGCAAGATTCGACGACTTTCTCCGTTGCAATGGGAATTCGTGGTGGATGCCGCGGAATCACTGGCTAAACAGGATCCTCAGGCCCATGAGCGCACACTATTCATTATGAATGCCCTCTACGCCATGTATTTGCGCATTTCGGAGCTTGTGGAAACTCAGCGCTGGCAACCCCAGATGAGTCATTTCCAACTGGATCAAGAAGGAAACTGGTGGTTTATCACCGTTGGTAAAGGTAACAAAGAACGGGAAATATCAGTTTCAGACGCTATGCTGGTGGCTTTGAAACGCTACCGCCTCTCACGTGGTCTAGCGGCTCTACCCAGCCCTGGGGAATCCAGTCCATTGATTCACAAAACCAGAGGCAAGGGTGGTATTACTAGTACTCGTCAAATTAGAGGGATAGTTCAAATATGCTTCGATCTGGCTTCGGAAAAAATGCGTAAAGAAGGGTTCGTTGAAGATGCAGATCGCCTAAGTACGGCAACAGTGCATTGGTTACGCCATACTGGAATCTCCGATGACGTAAAACATCGTCCTAGAGAGCATGTTAGAGATGATGCCGGCCATGGCTCCAGCGCCATCACCGATCGCTATATCGATGTCGAACGAGCCGAGCGTCACGCCACTGCTAGGCATAAACAAATACGTTGAACACGCCGTATCTCGCTGGGCCTGGCTATTCTTAAAATTACAGAAAATTACTTCTATCGATATCCAATTTAGCTTAGTCTCTAGGTTTCCCGATATGACTGCACGGGATTAGCGAAAACCCCTGTCTCATGACATAGGAAGAATTTTTGCGAGGAATTATGCAAACAACTAAGCCCCTTTTGGTTCGCAACCTTTACCTGGCTTCACTCTCTATTTTCTGTGCTTTTTCTACCCTATCCACCGCTCAAGAAGAGATTAATCAATTCAATATAGTTCTCGCTATTGATGCACTGTATTCCGAGATTTCCAGCCAGACAATTCACGGTGAAACCGCAGCGGATTTGCTTGAAGAGTTGCAAACTAAGCATTATGTCGCTATTGAAATTGACGACAATTTTTCCTCCGTCGCTTTTGATAGTTTTCTCGATGCGCTTGATGGGTCGAAACTCTACTTCTTAAAAGAAGATGTTGATGAATTGAGTGTCTACCGTTACGCCCTCGATGACACTCTAAAGTCCGGAAGTGTTGAGCCAGGGTTTGAAATATATAACCGCTACCACAAGCGTGTTTTAGAAAGATTAATATACGCAATCAATCGTATCGAAAATTATATCCCTGCGATGGACTTCACACTCGATGAAGAAATCGATATTGATCGTGAAGATGCGCCTTATGCAGCCAGCGCTGAGATACTTGATGAGATTTGGCGGTTACGAATTAAGAACAGTGTATTAAGCCTGCGACTCACTGGCGATACTAACGAAGAGATTCAGGAAAAACTTTCCAAACGCTATCGCAACCAGCTCAGCCAGATCTTAAAGACAAATGAGCGCGATATTTTTCAGGCTTATCTCTCTACAGTAGCTAAAGCAGTAGACCCACACACTGCTTACTTCTCCCCACGAGATTCCGAAAATTTTAATATGGGCCTATCACTCTCCTTACAAGGGATTGGTGCACAATTAACAGCTGAGGATGAGTACACTAAGGTTGTAGAGTTAATAAAAGGTGGACCAGCTGAGCGCGGTAATGAACTGCGAGCAGGCGATCGTATTATTGGAATCGGTCAAGGCAGTGACGGTGATATTCAAGATGTTGTTGGTATGCGCCTTGATGATGTTGTTTCTCAAATACGCGGTGAAAAAGGTACTGTTGTTCGCTTAAACGTTATCCCAGCTGAAGATGTAAGTGAATCTAGCGCGACTATTATCGCTATCACTCGAGATACAGTAAAACTGGAAGATCAGTCTGCTAGGAAAGAAGTGATCGAACTAAGTTATAACGATGATGTATATAAAATCGGAGTAATCGATCTCCCTACTTTCTATTTCGATTTTGAAGCAGCCGCCCGTGGTGAAGAAGACTTTAAGAGTTCCACCCGCGATGTCCGAAATCTATTAGAAGAATTAAAAGAAGAAGAAGTTGACGCAGTGGTTGTTGATTTGCGTAATAATGGTGGCGGCAGCCTTAGCGAAGCCAACCAACTTGTAGGTTTGTTTATCGAAACGGGCGCCACTGTTCAGATTCGCTACTCTGGCATTCGTAATGGCTTTACACGCCCCTTCGGCGATAACGATCCAGAAGTTGCTTATGATGGCCCATTAGCAGTTTTGGTAAACAGAACGAGTGCTTCTGCGTCAGAAATTTTTGCTGGAGCGATTCAAGATTATCAACGCGGTATCGTGCTAGGTGGTCAAACCTTCGGTAAAGGCACGGTGCAAGAAATCATTCCTATGGATTACGGCCAGGTGAAACTCACCCGCTCTAAATTTTATCGAATCTCTGGTGCTAGTACACAGCATCGTGGTGTTATCCCTGATATTGAGTTTCCAGATTTTTACAATGCCTATGATGACATTGGTGAAAGCAGTCTCGATGGTGCTCTTCCCTGGGACACAGTTAGACCGGTGGAATATAGAACTTACCATGCTGTTCAAAACCTCTTACCAGAGTTACGTTCTTTGCATGAAGAGCGTGCCAGCACTTCACCAGACTTTATTTATCTTGAAGGACAAATAGAACGCACTCGTGAACTTAGAGAGCGCGAAACTCTTTCTTTGAATGAGGCTGTTGTTAAACAGGAACGAGAAGACAATCGACGAGAAGAACATGAAGCAGAAAACATGCGTCGTGCTCTTAAAGGATTGGAGCTTAGGGAATGGGTGGACGAAGAAGGTGAAGATGAAGAAGATCAAACTTCAACTCTGTTGACTGACGATATTCCTGCCTTGGCTGAGAACGATGAAGATGTTATCGATGAAGAAGAAGACGACCCACTGATATTAGAGAGCGGCCGGATTCTTGCAGATTTTATTGCCCTCAACCACCGTCGAATTAGCGCTATCGGCGACATCCCTATTCCGCGTTAATCATCGTTTTTGGTTTTACTTCCGAAAAAAGAGGCCTCAGAAGAGGGCCTACAAGCCGGGGGTCGAGCTAAAGGAGGATTCAATCAATTTGTAGTTGATTGAGCCTCTATTAAAACAATCAAATATAGCCGTATAGTCGATTAATCAGGGCGATATGGCGATTAATTGTGTCAAGAAAATGACAGTTGGGGATATAGTGGCGGAGGAGGAGAGATTCGAACTCTCGGAGGACTTTCACCCTCGCTGGTTTTCAAGACCAGTGCATTCAACCGCTCTGCCACCCCTCCGAGGTAGGGGCTGAATCTTACACTAATCATGGTTGTAGTGAGAAGGGTTAAACGGCTATTCAAGTCGCTGATGGAGATTGAAAAGCGTTGCTTTTGGCGCACTGGCTAGTATCATAATTTCTGGAAATCACACGGGTTTCGCGTATGTAAGCCATTGAAATCAAACGCGTGAACCCCAATATTCGGATGAAGCATCTGCAATATTGGCCGTTAACTAAATTAACCAGGTAGCCACTAAATCATTAGTTCTTGGCGCCAAATAAACTGCTGGAGAATGCAATGAACGAAGTTAATCTGAATATCTCACGTACTCAAGAATCAGTATTGGCTACTAACAGGGTAATCAGAAACACCTATTCACTTCTGGCGATGACGTTATTCTTTAGCGCTATTTCCGCTGTCGTCACAATGGTAATGCAAGTGGGTCAAGGTACCGGCTTACTGATGTTTCTTGGTGGATTTATAATGACATTTGTCATTAGAGCGAATGCGAATTCATCTAAAGGATTGGTGGCCATATTTGTTTTTGCCGGTCTAATGGGAGGCGCTTTAGGGCCTATTATTTCTACTTATATGATGGCCTATGCAAATGGGTCTGCGATCGTTGCACAGGCATTGGGAGGAACTGCTTTTATATTCCTTTCACTTTCTGGTTATGCCCTAACCACTAGATCCAATTTTAGTTATCTTGGGGGGTTTCTATTTACAGGGCTGCTTGTAGTTATATTCGGAATGATAGCCAACATCTTTTTACAGATCCCGGCATTTAGCCTCGCGCTTTCAGCTGGTGTAATCTTGCTAATGTCTGGATTCATTCTGTTTGATACCAGCCGCATAATAAACGGCGGCGAGCGGAACTACATAATAGCGACAGTTGGTCTTTACTTGAGTATCTTTAATATCTTTATTCACCTACTTCATTTGCTCGGTTCATTAACCGGCAGAAATTAGACTCGAAACAAAATTTCGAATTTACAGAGCCCCGATCTAGTCGGGGCTTTTTGATTGAAACTAGTAAATATTATTATTAATGAAATTTACAATAGTCGTCTACGCGGCGCCCTACTCCTCTCAAGCGGCAGCTACTGCTTTCAATTTTTCCAAAACACTTCTGGGCGAAGGGCATGAGATCTATCGTCTCTTCTTTTTCTCTGATGGCGTCCATAATACGAATAAGATAGCAAGAGTCCCTCAAGACGAAATCAATCTGCAAGCTAGCTGGGATGATCTCATCCGTGACTATGACTTAGACTCTGCAGTTTGTGTAAGCTCAGCTATAAAGCGCGGCATAGTAGATGAACAAGAAGCAGAGAGGCATGAATTGTCTGCAGTGAGCTTGTTTGAAAGTTCGGAAATTGCTGGTCTTGGTCAATTAATAGACGCCGCTCTAAATTCTGATCGCCTAGTGAACTTCGGCTAAACAATGAGTAAAAATCATTCTTTTACCTTTATTACGCGTTCTGCTCCGTATGGCAATAATCGGCCTCATCTGTGCCTGGATACTGCGCTCGCAGCTTCCGTGTTTGAGCAACAAGTAAATTATGTATTCATGGAAGATGGTGTGTATCAGTTGCTGAAGCATCAGGATGCAGACTCAATTAATAGCAAAACTCTTGGTAGCGCTTTAGAAACCCTGGATCTCTATGGTATTAAAAACGTATATGTCTTTGCTAATTCTATGAAAGAGCGAAATCTATATTTAGAAGACTTAGTGATTAGTGCCAAACTAATTTCTAATGGTGAGTTGAAAACTATTCTTTCCGACAGCAGCACTGTATTTAATCTATGAGCATTCTTCATACTGTTAGCCAATCACCAAAGTCAAAGTTGTTAGAGAGCTGTCTGAACGCTATTAGCGATGGAGATGGAATCTTATTTATTGAAGATGGCGTTTATTACTGCCATAGAGAATATTTGCTGGAAAAAGTTTCTGATGTGGTTACATGCTTTGGATTAAGGGAGGATCTCATGGCAAGGGGGTTGCAGATTAACGGAAGCTCTAACATTGAGACTGTTAGTTATCGAAAGTTTGTCCAGCTTTGCGCCAAATATGACAAGGTTATTAGCTGGTTTTAACGATGACCAACGCTCCTCCTCTAGATAAAGAAGGATATCTGCGAGAACTAACCGATTGGAATGAGGCTGTCGCCATTTTCCTTGCACAACAAGAAAATATAAACTTGAGCCCAGCTCATTGGGAAATTATCAAACTTCTGAGAAGTTTCTATCGGCGACATCAGGTTTCGCCAGCTACCCGTGCATTAATTAACTTGGTTAAACGCGAACTTGGGCCTGACAAAGGAAAGAGTGTCTATCTAATGAAATTATTTCGAGGATCCCCGGCAAAAACAGCAAATAAAATTGCTGGTTTACCGAAACCCGATAATTGCATTTAAGGCTGGTACCAGTTTAAGGAATTTCTAAGCCCCACTACTCTACCAATGATAATAATCGTAGGCGCTTTTAGTTTTTCACTATCAACAATGGCTGGCATGGCTTTTAAATCTGCAGTCACTACTCGTTGAGTTCTGGTAGTACCATGTTGTACAACTGCGATCGGCATCTCAGCATCCATTCCATGTTCTATCAGCTGTTCGCAGATAGTTTTTATCCCTAATAAACCCATATAAAATACGAGTGTTTCCTGCTCTTGAACTAAGTTGGCCCAATCGAGATCTAAGGTATTTTCTTTTAAGTGTCCAGTAAGAAAGCGAACGGATTGTGCATGGTCTCTATGGGTTAATGGGATACCTGCATAGGATGCGCATCCGGAAGCCGCAGTAATGCCTGGAACTATTTGAAATGGAATGTTTGCTTTAGCCAGTGATTCAATTTCTTCTCCGCCCCGACCAAAAATAAACGGGTCACCACCTTTAAAGCGCAATACACGCTTCCCAGAAAGCGCTAGACGTACTAACATTTCGTTTATGGTTTCTTGCTCGACCGGGTGGTTCGCGCTGGCTTTACCGACATGGATTTTTTCTGCATCTGGTCTAAGTTTGTCCATTATTTCTTGCGAGACTAATCTATCATAAAGAACGACATCGGCTTTGTGCATGAGTCGTAGCGCTCGCAGGGTGAGCAAATCTGGATCTCCTGGTCCGGCGCCAACCAGATAAACTTCTCCACTTACCTCTGTTTGATCAGATTGGTTCAACCTTTCTTCTATTAACTGTCTTGCGGCTCTTTCATTTCCGCTGTACACCAATTCAGTGAGTTCGCTTTCCAGCAATGATTCCCAGAATTTTAAGCGTTCAATAAAATCAGAATATTTGTCACGTACTTTTTTTCGGAAAGCCCCTAGCAGTTCAGCAAGTTGGCCTTCCCGATTAGATATCAGGGTTTCATTAAGCTCTTTAATCTTTCTAGTGAGCACCGGCGATCGACCACTAGAGGAAATAGCTACTATTACCGGCGACCTATCAACGATAGAAGGCATTATGAATGAACATAACTCTGGTTGATCTACAACGTTTACCGGTAAATTTATTTTATTAGCAGCCTCTGCAACTTGGGCATTAATATTTTTAACATCAGTTGCAGCAATTACGATACTGGCGCCTTCAAGTTGTTCAGCTACAAACTCTTCCTGCACAAGTTTGCACTTGCCTTCTTCAGAGAAATCCTGAAGCTGAGAAATAAATTGCGGAGAAACTAGGGTTAAATCTGCCTTTGCCTTGATGAGGAGAATAGCCTTTCTCAAAGCAACCTCACCTCCACCAACTATTACGCAATGCTGCTCCCTGATATTCAGGAATAAAGGTAGAAATTCCATTAATGCAGAATCTCGATTCCATTCATGTAAGGTCTAAGCGCTTCAGGAATTCGCACGCTGCCATTTTTATCCTGGCAATTTTCCAAGATGGCTACCAAGGTTCTGCCTATCGCTAATCCAGATCCATTCAATGTGTGAACAAGTTCTGGTTTGCCAGTATCAGGATTCCGCCATCTTGCTTGCATTCTTCGTGCTTGGAAGTCGGTATAGTTACTGCAGGAAGATATTTCCCGATACGTGTTCTGTGAGGGCAGCCAGACTTCGAGATCATAAGTCTTAGCTGCACCAAAACCTATGTCTCCTCCACAAAGAATTACTTTGCGATACGGAAGATCTAGGCGCTGCAAGATTACCTCTGCATGCCGTGTTAGTTCTTCTAAAGCATCTTTAGATTTTTCTGGCTGTACTATTTGTACGAGCTCTACTTTTTCGAACTGATGCTGTCTTATCATGCCCTTGGTGTCTTTGCCATAGCTACCAGCTTCTGAGCGGAAACAAGGAGTATGAGCCGTAAACCTTAATGGGAGAGAATCTACATCGAGGATTTCATCACGGACGATATTAGTGACTGGAACTTCTGCGGTTGGGATTAGATACAACTCTGGATCGTACTTAAGCTTAAAAAGATCATCTTCAAATTTTGGTAATTGCGATGTACCGTACAAGGAATCTGCATTAACAATATAAGGCACGTATACTTCTGCGTAATCGTGTTCATTAGTATGGATATCCAGCATGAATTGAATCAATGCGCGATGTAGCTTGGCTACTTGCCCTTGCATTAAGACAAATCTGGCACCAGTTAGTTTTGCAGCGGTAGCAAAATCCAGCCCATCGAGTGCTTCACCCAGCTCTGAATGATCCTTAACATCGAAGGTAAATTCTGGTTGAGTTCCCCATGCTTCAATTACCTTATTTGCGCTTTCATCTTCGCCGGGAGGAACATCATCATCTGGCACATTTGGAATACCTGCTAGGTAATCATGTAATTCTTGCTTTAACGCGTCTAGTTGCTGTTTCTTTTTTTCCAGAGAGCTCTTGATAGATTCCATACCAGCAAGTATTTCTGATACATCTTCTCCAGCCGCTTTTCCCTGACCAATAGATTTAGATTTAGAATTGCGCTCTTTCTGCAAGGATTCAGTTTCTAATTGTAACTCTCTACGCTGTCCATCCAAAATATTGAGCTTTGCAACATCGAGTTCGAATTTTTTAATTCGAAGTTTTTCTGCAATCGCTTCAGGTTCAGCTCGAATCCATTTCGGATCTAAC
>JBJLER010000043.1:0-30450 GCA_045565735.1 Pseudohongiellaceae bacterium | reverse complement strand
GTTACGTAAACAATGCTTTCATGTACGCAGACGCCATGAGGCCTATCAGTCATGCAATTAAGTGGATCGCCATCAGGGCCGTCGCCACGTTCGCCGTTACCGAGAACTGTATCGATAATTCCTGTAGCCAATGACATGCGTCTAATGACGTGATTTTCTGTATCTACAATATACAAACAATGGTCTTGTTGTGAGTAAGCTATTCCTTTGGGTCCATTAAAAGTGCAATTAATAGCCGGACCGCCATCACCGGTGTAGCCTTGTTCGCCGGTCCCTGCTATTCGCTGCAATCGATTGCCTTCGATATCAACTTGATAAATTGCATTGCCTTCCCGCAATACTAAATACGCATTGCCACTAGGGTCTGTATCGATGGAGCGGGGTCCGAACAACGGAGTGCCTTCGAGTGGGGCAGCATCCGGTGGACGTATTCTCTCACCTGTGCCTGATAAAGTTCGAATAAGCCCAGTTTCTCTTTCGACGATGCGTAAGCGGTGATTACCAATATCGCAAATTAACAAATTTCCGTTTGAATCGAAGGCAATACTGTGAGGCCGATTAAGTTGCGAAAGAACTGCGGAGCGACCATCGCCGCCATCGCCGGGCTCACCGTTTCCAGCTAGGGTTGTAACTAGTCCTGTTTGAGCTGCAATGCGACGCACAGAGTGGGAATCACGTTCAACGATGTAGAGATTGCCTTGCTCATCCCAGCGGATCTCATGAGGTGCATTAAATGAAGTTTCTAATGGGCGGCGGGATTCGTGGACGTATCCTGTTTCGCCATTGCCAGCGATAGTGGTTAATCGATTCGTTGTTAAATTCAGGCGTCGTGTTCTGCCGGTGTCTACTTCGCAAAATACAAATCGTCTCCGGGACCAATGACAACACCGTAGGGATTATTAACTGGCGTCTCTGTTGCAATTAGGCCTTGCCGGCCTTCATACTCATAACCAGCAAGACCAGTGCCTGCAACTGTATAAACTTCCCAATTCTGTTGGGCTATTGCGATTCGTGGATGGAAAGGCAGCGCTGGTGACTGCCACTGTTTGTAAGAAAGAACGCCTGCTTGTATTCGCCATTTTTAAATCCCTCGTGTTCTCTATTTGAATTTTAGGCAAGGAGTGAATTATAGCTTCTTTAAGCTTTGTTTTTAGCCCTTCATTCGTCAATTCTCCAACATTGGCGTCGAAGTTGGAATTAAAACTTGGTACCGAGAGACTGCTTTAACTTCACCAGAGAAACTCGGTGCCGATTTCAGAGCTGTTGCCAATACTGTCTTTCCGCCGTGACCACCTGGCGAGGCAGACAGCAATACCATGGGCTTTCCCTGAAACACTTTAGGGTCAATACGGGAACACCAATCGAATAGATTTTTATAGGCTGCGCTGTATGAAAGGTTGTGCTCAGCAAAGGAGATTATAATGGCATCGGCATCGGCCAGCTTCTTAAGAAAAACCTTGGCCAGTTCTGGTTGGCCCAGTTCAGCCTCCAGATCCACACTAAATAGAGGCAACTCAAAATCATTGAGCTCCAGAATCTCAGTTTCATCGGACTCTAATAAGGAAGCTGCATAGGTGACAAGTAGCTTGTTGATAGAATTTCGACTGCTACTAGCTGCAAATGCGACTACTTTCATAACATTTAAATCCTTTATCCTCTGGAATTACTCTCAACACCGATATTAGACTTGTGTTTTCAATGCGTCCCAAATACTCTCATATTCCTGTTTTGGGAAGAACATAAGAACCATTCTTCGATGACCCTCAAAACTTCGAGGAAGAGAGGAGACAATCATGTGCGATAACGATACCCAAAAAGATGTAGAGGAATATCTACGCCGCCATCCAGAAATGACCCGCCGCGATTTTACCAAACTAGCGACAGGTGCTGGCCTGGCAATGATGTTCCCACCCATGGCCAATGCTCAGTCCGTTTCGGAGAGAGACATAGAAATTAGGACTCCAGATGGAGTTGCGGATTGCTATTTCGTCTATCCATCTCGCGGGGCTCATGCTGCTGTATTGGTTTGGCCTGACATTCTAGCCCTAAGACCGGCATTTCGGGAGATGGGTAAACGCTTGGCTCGATCGGGTTATGCCGTATTGACCGTTAATCCATTCTATCGAGACGCGCGCTCTCCTGTAGTTGGCAGAGGTGCCAGTTTCGGTCAGCCTGAAACTCGGGAAATTGTTTTACCCATGGCTCGTAATCTTAATGAGGATA
This sequence comes from Pseudohongiellaceae bacterium, assembly GCA_045565735.1. GTDB lineage: Bacteria > Pseudomonadota > Gammaproteobacteria > Pseudomonadales > Pseudohongiellaceae > UBA9145. The sequence continues at coordinate 28,227 of JBJLER010000043.1, read as the reverse complement.
CTCACTTTACCGATGCCCGCGCTTTCACTGCGTGGTTAGACGACCAGCCAGAAGTGGATACTAATAAAGGTATTGGTACTACTGGCTATTGCATGGGTGGTCCTATGGTGATGCGGACCGTTGCGGCAGTTCCTGAACGATTTGCAGCTGGAGCAACATTTCATGGTGGTGGACTTGCTACTAACAATGCTGATAGTCCTCATTTATTAATTCCAGATACTCGTGCTGCCATGCTGCACTGTGTTGCGGAAAACGATGATGAAAATGATCCACAAGCTAAAGTAACTCTGCGTGAAGCTTATGATTCTGCAGGCATTCGTGCAGAGATCGAAGTTTATGCAGATGCAATGCATGGTTGGTGTGCGATCGATTCGCAGGTTTATCATCAAGCACAGGCTGAACGCGCCTGGAGCCGTTTACTCAATTTGTTTGAAGAAAATCTGGGCTAAATTTTTCACACAAAAAACCCGACCACTCATATGAGAGGTCGGGTATTTTGTGTGAAAATTATGGAGTTCGAATATTTGCTTTTTTAGTCCAGAAAATATCAAAACTACCCAGGTTGTTATCCGGACGGGAAGAGAACCAAGAGAATGAGTCTGCACCTGGCGGTAGGGCGGGGCACATATCTTCTGCGGAAGTATTAATTTGTGGTCCCAGATTAAAAGAAGGCCCCCACTCATTCGCACCTAGTTGCATAGCACCATAGATGTCTCTACCGCCGTATCCACCAGGGCGAGTAGAAGTAAAGTACACCATGCCGTCTTTGTCCTGAGTGAAATGAAATTCTTCTGCTGCAGTGTTTATGTTCGGTCCTTGATTAATGGGCTCCATCCAGTAGCCGTCTTCATCTTTTTGCGTGCAATAAATATCGGAACCACCATAGCCACCGGCGCGCATTGATGCAAAACATAACGTCACGCCATCTTGCAGAACTGCAGGGCAGTGTTCATTGCCTTCATCAGTGCTGATGGGATAAGGCAGTAATTCGGGTTCGCTCCAGACACCGCTTACTTTATTGGTGACAAATAGGTCGATTGGATTACCATCTGATGCATTGCGATCGGATCGAAAGTAGATCGTATTGCCGTCAGCAGTTATCCAGGGTTCACGGTCATCGCCGGCACGTAATGGGTGCATATCAGTAGCAGGTGCGGCATTAACAGGAATGCCCATATTAACCGGTTCATTCCAGTTACCGGTTTCTTCATTGAAGGTTGCGATATAAAGATCTTTGGGATCTCCTTCCACAACTGCCATGTCTTGTCGGGCACTGCAATAAACCATGGTGCCGTCATCAGCGAACGACAATTCACCTTCTGCCCACATCGTGTTAATAGGTGCGCCAAAATTGTGTACAGCTAAGTCAATCCAGCTGCGCTCCTGAGCTTGTACAGTAAAACTGGCAAGACTTAAAGTAACGATTAGACTCAAGAAAGGAATTTCCGATTTCATTCTAGTTCCTTAACTTCGAGAAGTAATTTCGAATGTCCACCAACGGTCTGGACGCTCTGCATTAGGATCCGGCGCGGGATTACCTAATGCCTGATGTACCTGTAGTTTTTGGACACGAGCACTCCAGGCTCGATCCATAGTTACAGGATCGGTAATCCGATTTACATGCACTGGATATGTAACGCCGTCTAATCGCATTGTGCCAATTTCATTTGTGTCTACTTTACTGGCCCAGTATTTAGTGTCACAAACAGAACAGCTTAAATACATTTCCCCTTCCGGGGTTGCCATGCAATTTAAGTTTATCGAATGGGGACGAATGCCTGCGTAAATTTGCAATTGACATAAAGGAACATCATTAGCGAAGGACCAATCTGAAACCGGTGCGTCATTACTTTCACCAAATAGGAATCCACCCGGAGTTCTTTCACAGGGGCAGGTAGCGGAATAAATAATGAATCCAACAATGCTAATTGCAAGCAGTGCGGCGACTGATCCACCGACTAATATTTTTAATTTTGAGTTTCCTGCTACAGCTTGCTCTTCCGACATGGCTCTTCCTCTCTTTTTCTTATGTTTAGTTTTATTGTCTAAGTGTTAATTGAAAATCCAATACCATTTCTTCTGTGAGTGAATGACCGAAGCCGGGTTCACTAGGTACTAATACATAACCGTTTTCAACGTGACAGGACATGGCATCTAGAATGGCAGATCCTTCAGGAAAACTCTCCGCCATAGTACAACTCGGAGAGGTTAAAGCAATAGGAAAACCCCATGAACTGGCCCCTCGATGGGGAATAAGCTCAAGCCCTGCTGTTTCCACGAGTGCGGATATCCGCCTGCCCGCGGTTGTTCCTCCACACCAGGTTATGTCTGGTTGGAGAATTTCCGCTGAACCGAGCCCAACCAGTATACGAAATCCGTGTTCCGTATATTCATGTTCTCCGCAGGCAATGCGGGTCCACCCTGCGCCGCGACCACCGATGCGATCGACTAGCTCCGCATAGCCAAAAACATCATCTGGCGACAACAACTCTTCCATAAAATAGAGATTTGCATCCCTCAATCTTTCACAGAAGGGAATTGCCCATTCGACGGTTCCGTCTCTGGAAACACAATCGGTCATTATTCGAACGTCAGGCCCCAAGTCATCCCTTGCCTGTAATACGGATTCGATAAAACTGTCCATTGCTGCTGTTGAAGCACGGGGTCCGCCGTAGGTAGTGCGTTTGAAATTACGTACACCTCTGGATTGAGCTTCGAGAAAATTTCCATTGGTTTGGTAAATCTCGATTCGATCGCGGTCTGCACCCCCTATCAATTCATGCACTGGAATACCCGCATGTTTGCCAGAGATATCCCAGAGTGCGTTATCAACAGCACTTAGCGCCATAGCAAATACACCACGGCGACCATAGAAAACTCCCGATGTGTACATCTGGTCCCAGAGTTTCTCCACATTGAGTGGGTTAGCATCCATTAATAAATGCTTTAAGTGGCCATCGATAATTTCAACAGCAGCGCTACCGCCGGCTCCCATTCCAAATCCAGTAATTCCTTCGTTGGTTTTTATGATGGCAATAATTGCAGAAGGTAGTTGTTCAAACGGTCCTCCGAAGCGCCAACGATCTGGATCATCATCGCCACTGAATGTGGGTGCTTCCAATAAACCATTGGAGCGCTGATTTATATAGATTGGATAAGCAGCAACTTCGCGAATACGAAGATTCGAAGATTGGGCAAAGAGTGAGATGGGAATAACGGCACTGCTGCTTGCCGCTGCTATAGCGGCGAAAGAAGATGCTTGTTTTAGAAACTCCCTTCGATTGTGTTTTTTATTTTTCATTTATTTCATCCATTGGGAATTTCCGCTTCAAGCGCAAAGAGCTGTCGTAATATTCGACGCCACTGAATATATTGCTCTTCCATGGTGCCGTTAAGTCCATGCACTTGTTCGTTCAATTGCAGAATTGCTGGTGCTATTTCATTATTAAAGCCAACCGAAAGATCTCGATATTCCATTTCGAATATTTTACTCCAGCGATAGCGATCATAACGTTGAGTCAGAGTAAGAAACCCGCGAGAGCGTCCATAGTTACTAAAATCATAGGCATTGTCTGCAGAGTTTGTTTCTTCTTCTATTTGATCATAAGAATATTTACGCCACACAACGTAAGGAGCCTGCATTTCCTCATAAAGTGACTCGTAGTATTGATCTACAGTGTCTATAAACAAATGATGACGCAGGCGCATTTCCTCTACGCGGCGCATCTGCGGGTCGTCTTCGGCCGGTAGTGTAAGGATAGACATGCGGCCGTTTTCATCTTTGTCTAGATTATGTGCAAATGATTCGGGAGATAGATCACTGGCATAAACTAATTGCGAGACCCGCTTAATATCTATTAGATCTTCTATGGAAAGAGTTTGTCTTACCTCCACTAAATCGTTATTGATCTGATCATAAATATCCTGAAATGGTTCTATAAATTCGGAAGCATCGAACGGACTGCCTGGGGTATATCGAGTGGATACCGGGTAATCGTCTGTAAGACTTTCATCGGAATAGTCTTTTTGTAGCCATACGCGACCGGTGCTATCTAATGCTTCTACCCACATTGTTAATCGTTGGCCATCGGAAGAGAGTACTGTGCCTTGAATCGTTAAATCCATTGATGGATCGTGAGTAGGCAATACTCTTGCTGCTCCCCATTGATTCGATGCCAACAAGGTATTTCTAAGAATGTATGGCAGATAGTGCGCTTCGCTTTCTCGAATCTCAGTAAATATCCATTCACCAAACTCCAAGGCTTCCTGCTCACTGATTTCAATTTCGAAAACTTCTACACCAATATCCAGCAATAAATAATCCTGTGGATCAGATTTTGCGGTATCGAGATCTACCTCACCAACGGTTGGAATCGGAGGAGGGGCTGGTTCCGGCTGAGGTGTTTGAGCGCACGCTGCTAATCCGGTAGCAGATGCAATGAGAATCCCGTAGCGAATAATATTAATTAGTGCCATATCTCTCTAATTAAGAGGAGTTCTTTGGCTACAAACCCGACCGCGAGTAATTGTTTGGATGCAGTTATACTCATCAGGGGGAGCCTGGTACTTGTTATAGGATTGAACCAAATTGAAAGGTACTGAACCATTGCTGGAGATACTCGTAATCATTCGCAGCATTTGTGAATTGGAAGTAACACTGAAACGATGGATTATGTAAAGGCCATCTGGTAGCGCCATCTCAAAAACTAATTGATTCCTATCCCAGCCACAGATCTCAGCCCCATGTTGGCCTGAGAAAGTTTCATTAGGGCCTGTTTCCATACCACAAACCAAAGGAGCTTCTCCGCGGCGTTCTATGCGGATTTCATTTCGGTCCTGGAAAATCTCCATGGTGGAGTTTCGATTAATGTATTCCGCGAGGCGAGCCAGATTGACTAGATTCGCCTGGCGGCGACGCGGTCGATTTAGGTTTACATTTCCTAGACTGATTGAAGGGCCATTCCCCAAGCCCACTCCGGAAGCCTGCAGGGCAGCATTTTCCTGTCTAATTTGCATGCGCCGGGTGAGTTCGTCTTCCCAATTGTCACTGCGGGCGAAATCTTTCTCCCAGTTTCCTGAGAAGTTCATGCGAATAGGGGAATCCAGATCCAGCACGGGGAGATCGTCGTCCGTGGTTTGGGCTATGCTGGGTAAGTTAATAGCGAGGCTTAAGGCACAGAAAGACAGTAGTCTGCAACCCGCGGGATAGAGCTTTTTTTGCCGAGCTATATGTGTCATTGCCACAACTCTCTTGCCTAAATCATATAATTACTTCTTATATGTAGATCCTACCGAATTCTCGCACTATTTGGGCTTCAAATGCTCCAATAGGTGCCCGGTTTAGTCAATATTGCAGAATCGATGAACCGGCCTTTCTTTCATAGACATTCCAGGAGTAGGCTCTTATGCTCCTGAATTAGAGAAACTCACCAAGAAGGAGATTCCTGCGATGGTTTATTCACGGCTTTTAAAAAAATTAAGCTTCGGTCTTACTTTAAGTCTCCTATCCATGACCAGTGCTCAGGCGCAAAGAGATTTTAGTGATGTAGAGATCATTCCTCACCACGTAGCGGGATCTTTCCATTATCTGGAAGGCGCTGGTGGAAACATCGGTTTGAGCGTCGGTGAGGACGGCGTAGTAATGATCGATGATCAATTTGCACCGCTTACGGAAAAGATTCTGGCCGCAATACGTCAGATTAACGACGGAGAGATTCGATTCGTCATCAATACCCATGTGCATCCCGACCATACTGGGGGCAATGAAAATTTAGGCAAGCTGGGAATAGTCATATTGGCACGAGACCAGGTGCGAGTGAGACTAAGCCAATCGTCTCCTAAAGATGCCTTGCCGATCCTCACTTACAGTGATGCGATTACGATCCATTTAAACGATGAAGAAGTATTCGCATTCCCGGTTCCGCCCGCACATACTGATGGAGATACTTTTATTCATTTTCGGGATTCTGATGTGATTCATACCGGTGATGTATTTAGGACAACAGCGTTCCCGGTGATCGATACCAATAATGGTGGAACCTTGAACGGTACCCTACAGGCTTTGGCAATCTTAGTAGGAACAGCTGGCCCTGATACGAAAATTATCCCTGGACATGGTGTGGTTTCAGATCGTATTGATGTGATGGGTTTTCGAGACATGATCATCGATGTTGCAGATCAGGTTGGAGAAATGGTTTCCCAAGGGATGTCATACGAAGAAGTATTTTCTGCCAATCCTACTGAAGCGTATAACGATCGTTATGGAGATCCAGATAGATTTCTCAGAGCGGTATATACCGAACTAGGTGGAGAACTGTAAAAAATTATGACTAGAAAATATATTGTTTTTTTAAGTGTACTATTATTCCCCTTGGGTCTTCACGCTGCGGAAGATGATGGCTGTGCTGCGTTCGAATTGGAGGGAGGAAGAATTAGCATTCCCATTAAAGTTGCAGGAAGTGACGCCTCAGCATTTATAAACACTGGTACACGGACAATCGGAATCTCGTCGAGTCTCGCAGATCAGTTAGGGCTAGAAGTCATTGAGCCAGATCGACCAGCGAATCCAAGGTTCTCTGGGATGTTCCAGCAATTTGGAGCAATTGAAAATTTACCGATAGAAGTATTCGGCCAGGAGATTGAGCTGCCAGAGGCTTATGTTTTTAATTCTGACCAGCCGGTGGCAAATTTTAGTCTTCTTCAATTCCAGAACTTAATTGTTCAAGTGGACAATCCCCAATCAAAAATATGCTTCATAAATAGAGAAGCCTTACCATTAGATGGTGCGCAAAATATTGAAATGAGAACCTCCCGCACCGGTTCAGCAGCCGTAGAGATTACCCTAAATGGTAACGAAGATGTGTGGGTGGAACTGCAATTGGGATTTGCAGGTGCTCTTGCTGTTGATTACTTTACGGCAATGTCCCTAGATTTTGTTGAAGAAGGGGTAGAGGCAGAGAACCCTAGCACGGTTTCGAATGCCGATGCTATGCAGTTTGGTCCTTATGAACTTGGAGCTATCGGTGTTCGGCATCCGACTCAGAGGCCGGAACGGTCGCGTTTTACGGCTGGGCTTCGCACTGCGAGTTCGCGTCGGGGCTTAGAAACCAATGGCCAAATTGGTTATGAAATATTGCAACACTTCATTCTTACAATGGACTTTGGTGAAGAGAGGATGCATGTCTTTGCGCCATAGCAAACTCAAAGTAGTTATTTCATCTATTTTACTATTCATCACGCCTTGTTCTTTGGTAAGCGCAGCGGAAAGCTCCGAACTGATCAATCATTTTTGGTCAGCTCCCAATATAGAAGAGCGAGCAACAGTAGCTGAACAGTTAGTCGCTAACGTAGATGATGTTCAAATTCTTTACAAACTGCTTAAAGCGGGACCTTCTTATTCGGGAGATGTGCCAAGAGGCCAGCAAGAAAGAGTGAGAATTGCTAGCGATGGAACTCGTTTCCCATATGTCTTTCTTATTCCTGAAGAGTACAACCCTTCCCAACAATATTCTGTGGAATTCATGCTTCACGGAGGGGTAAGTAGACCTGAATGGGAACCTGGAGGGGGATGGTGGCGGCGCGGATTTGATTCGTTAAAACAACCAGATCGAATCGTTGTGGTTCCAGCTTCGTGGGCCGATGCATTTTGGTGGCATGAAAATCAGGCCGAGAATTTGTCAGAAATTCTGAATAGTCTAAAAGGAACTTATAACATCGATGAAAACCGAGTGAGTATGACCGGTATATCTGATGGTGGAACTGGTGCATACTTTTTCGCATTTAAACAACCCACTCCTTGGGCATCATTTCTTCCTTATATAGGCCATCCAGGCGTACTGCGAAATAGACAGAGTGGCGGGGGCTATCGCCTCTATTTTGAAAATCTGATGTCGAAGCCTCTTTACATTGTTAATGGAGAGGATGATCGATTGTATCCATCGTCTTCCGTCGAACCTTTTATCAATATACTCATAGAAGCGGGAGTAGACCATATCTGGAAAGTAATTCCTGGAGGAGGACACAATACTAACTGGCTGCCGGCCGAGACTCCTCTGATAGAACAATTTAAAAGAGAAAATCCTCGAGATGCTCTGCCCGAGACTGTGCAATGGGTGGCGGATAGAGCCGATAAATTTAATCGTAATTCATGGATTCAGATTGATTCACTTTCGCAGAATCCGGGATTGCTTAAGGCTACTCGCACTAGCAATGAATTTGAGGTGGTAGCAAGGGGAGTAAGTGATTTCACTCTGCTCTTAAACCCCGAAGAAGTAGACTTCTCGCAGCCTATTCAAGTAAACGTTAACGGCGAAAACGTCTTAAATGAGTTGGTTTCGGAAGATATTGAGACAATGGTGCAATGGGCTGTGCGAGACCTCGACCGAGCGATGCTTTTCACGGCGGAATTGAATCTGTCCTCAGACGAGTAGACCGAATACCCTTGAATTTATATCGATGAAACGTTTCTCGCTAAAATTTTCTGTACAAAACCAAAGCACAAACGTTAGCATTCCGCGGTTAAATTAAATAAGAATTTATCTCTCAAACATAAAGGAATTGAATAACCACAAGCATTCTAAGAATAAATATATAACTGGGTAATATTTTTATCATAATTTTCTGTAATAGAAGATGGGAAAGTTATTTGAATATAGGACAAACGAGACGGAAAATAACAATATAGGCCTTGAAAACTAAATCCACTTTTACTTCACTCAAAAATTTGTGGATTAATTCTCTACTTTTCGCAATTATTTACTCCGAATAAGAACTATAAAAATGACTAAAAGAACATTAATTGGAAAACTCGAAGTCGCATCTGTACTAGCAGATTTTGTAAACAACGAACTTCTGCCGAAGATTGGTTTAGATAAAGATAGATTCTGGACAGGTTTTGAGTCCATTATTAACGAGTTCACTTCGCGTAATACACGATTGCTTGAAGATCGAGATGAGCTACAAGAAAAAATCAACGAGTGGCATAAGCAGCAGCGAGGAAAAGGACATGATCCTGCAGCCTACAAAGAGTTTCTGACAGAAATTGGATATCTTACAGACCAAGGCGATGATTTTTCTGTTAGCACCGCCAATGTAGATTCTGAAATTGCTAATCAAGCAGGCCCTCAGCTTGTAGTCCCGGTGAAAAATGCTCGATTTGCTTTGAACGCTGCCAATGCACGCTGGGGATCTTTATACGATGCTCTCTACGGTACAGATGTTATTCCGGAAGACCAAGGGGCGGAAAGAGCAGGAGGATACAATCCCGTGCGCGGTGATAAGGTAATAGCCTTTGCTCGCAATTTTCTCGATCAATCCTGCCCTCTAGCCAATGGCTCTCACAAAGGTGCCATTGCTTATCAAATAGAAAGCGGCGCTCTTTCAGTTCAACTTGATGATGGTTCTGCAAGCCGACTAGCAAATCCTGAACAATTTAAAGGCTTTGTTGGAGATGAAGCGACTCCATCCAACGTTTTGTTGGTAAACAATGATTTACACATCGATATACAGATCGATCGTGATTCCGAAATTGGGTCCGGCGACGCAGCGGGGGTTAAAGACGTTGTCTTGGAGGCAGCATTAACCACTATTCAGGATTGTGAAGATTCAATAGCAGCAGTCGACGCGGAAGATAAGGTCGAGGTTTACCGTAATTGGCTGGGACTTATTAATGGTGATCTGGCGGATACTTTTATTAAAGGTGATAAGGAAATGACCCGTATCCTGCATCCCGACCGCGAGTTTAACTCGCCTGACGGAAGCCGTTTTACATTGCCAGGTCGTAGCATGTTATTGATTAGAAATGTTGGTCACCTAATGCGGAACAACGCGATCATAGATGCAACCGGCACTGAAATTTATGAAGGCATTTTAGATGGAGTAATTACCAGTGCCATCGCAATATTGGATATCGATGGTAAAAATTTATTACGCAATTCCCGCACTGGAAGTGTTTATATAGTAAAACCAAAAATGCATGGAACGGTCGAAGTTCAGTTTACTTGTGAGCTGTTTGCCGCAATCGAGAAATTTCTCGGCATTAGAAATAATGCGCTTAAAGTCGGCATCATGGATGAAGAACGCCGAACAACTTTAAACCTAAAGACTTGTATCAAGGCAGCGAGGGAAAGAGTTGTTTTCATTAATACTGGATTCCTTGATCGTACCGGTGATGAAATTCACACCAGTATGGAAGCTGGACCAATAATTCCGAAAACCAAGATGAAAGCGGCAAAATGGATTGCATCCTATGAAGACAGCAATGTGGATGTTGGCCTGTCATGCGGACTACAGAGTAAGGCGCAAATAGGTAAGGGCATGTGGGCCATGCCAGATCTTATGGCTGGCATGCTGGAACAAAAAATTAGCCATCCACAGGCGGGAGCCAATACAGCCTGGGTGCCATCTCCAACGGCAGCGGTTTTACATGCAATACATTACCATCAAGTAAATGTTTTCTCGCGGCAGGATGAATTGAAGTCGCGAGCTGCAGCAAACATTGATGATATTTTGCAGATTCCTTTACTGAAAGATCCAAGTTCATTAAGTGCAGAAGAGATTCAATATGAACTAGATAATAATGCTCAGGGAATACTTGGTTACGTTGTACGATGGGTCGATCAGGGAATTGGCTGTTCCAAAGTTCCTGACATTAATAATATTGGCTTAATGGAAGATCGCGCCACTTTAAGAATTTCCAGCCAGCACATGGCAAACTGGTTACACCATGGTTTGTGCTCTAAAGAACAAGTACAGGAAACCATGGAAAGAATGGCTGGCGTTGTAGACGAACAAAACCAACATGACCCATTGTATGAACCGATGGCAACAAACTTCTCCGATTCAATAGCTTTTCAAGCGGCCTGTGAATTAGTGTTTGACGGGCTGAGTCAGCCTAATGGTTACACCGAACCGATACTGCATGCACGGCGACTGGATAAGAAAAATCAATCCTGATTACAACCAGGGTGTTTTAACTTCACATAGATTCGTCTTATCTTTCGAAAAATCAGTTGTTCATATAAAACTGATTAGTGAATAATTCTAATTGTAAGCTTAAGTGATAAGTTGCAAGAGCAGGAATTGATTCTGCTCTTCCGATGCAATTGTTTTGATAACTTATGCAGGTGGAATATTTTAAAGAAAAAAGCCGAGACTAATTCTCGGCTTTTTTCTGTGTTTAGAAATATTTACTGTCCGCTTTCTTCCACAGTTTGTCTTTCCAGCTGTCTTGCGCCTGCCAGAATTCCTACCATGCCGTAATTACCTTCATGACAGGCATATTCGTATAGATTTTCGTCTAGACGAGATAAGGGATATTCGCCATAGAAGTCCGAAGCAAATACGCTGGGATCACTCACTCTAAATCCGTAGATCAATTTGCTATCTGTTTCTCGTCGAAATGTTTCGGTAACAGTAAGGTTATCAACTGGTAATCCACGCAATGTATGCCAGTCGTTAAAGTACTTTGTTTCAACAACTAGGGTGTCCCCATCCCAGTGACCAATGGAGTCTCCCATCCATTTTTCTTGTGCAGTCGCCGCGGCTTTCGCGGCAGGATCGCGCTGATCAGTAATCTTAACGATGCGAGCATCGTGAACCATTTCAGCTACGATGGTGACGTAGCCCGGAGATTGTATGAATTGTAGATTTGAGTTGTAGATAACCGGTTGCATAACTGGCCCAGCGGTCGGGCCAAATCCAACTAAGCAACGTTCTGGAAGTCCTCGACCTTCCGGTCCGTCATTTCGACCAGGCAAATTAGCGCGTCGTGCCCGTAACTTCTCCATAACGCCAGGCATGATTTCCGGTATTCGACCGTTTGGAGGGTCGATGATCGCAGAGGTGCGCATTTCACCATTTATAGTTGGAATGAACTGCGCATCTTCCCGCCAAAACAAATCGTAATTACCAATTGGTGGTAGTGACTCTGCTACTTCCGGTGGAGGACGATTTGGATCGAGTGGTTCGTTATCTTCATCAAATCTTTGTTGTTCAGCCATCTCAATTTCCAAGGCTTCTTCTTCGGTATAGAAACGCTTTTCACCGAGTTCTCTAGGTCGTTCAAAAGGAATAATTGATGTGTGTTTCCAAACGGCTTGAAAATCAGGTACACCCCATTCAGTGCGAGGCACTTCGTATTCTTGTGCAAGAGCCGGAGTGGTCAGGATTCCAGTAATAAGTAGACCGAAACAATGTGTTCTAACTATTAGTCTTTTTGGCATTGATTCCTCCACTTCGGTAGGGCAATTTTATTATTGAATTTAATGAATTTTCTATATGAAAAAGTGACACCAAAGCTTATCACCACCCAAATCCAAGTCAATTCGCTGGAAGCCAACAATAACGAGGGTTTGAGGAGGATTTGCAACATTTTGTGATTTCATCGGAAATATTGAATCTGGCGGCAATTATTTGTCATGATAAGCAGCCTGAATTCAAAAAGTAAAAAAGCCTACGGGCTTCATAAATAGAGGTTGTTCCCCCATGCGAAATTTTTCCAGGCTAGTCATTCTGGGAGTGACAGTAGTGCTGTCAGCTCAAACTTTTGCCCAAGGCAATGCCCGCGGAAACATTGGTGAAAGTCCTTACGATGTAATCCGCTACTGGGCAGATCCATTCCAGGAATTCGGATTTGGATTCGGCGGTAACTCTGGGGTGTGGGCCGAATCACCAGATCGGATCATTATAGCGCAACGTGGTGAAACTCATTTGCCACATCCCTTACCGGATGATTTCCATGGTTTCGCCGGTGAACTTGGAATTAATGTATTACAAGATACCAATCGCCGTTACTGGCAAAACTGCCTTTATGTTGTGAATGGCGATGGTGAGCCTATCGAGATCTGGGATCATCTCGATTACCTCTGTGAAGGTTCTGATGGCCCGGGTCCGCATAGAATTCGCATTAGTCCTTATGACGCCGATCAGCGCATTTGGCTAATTCATGAAACCTTTCATCAGATTTATGTAATTTCCAACGACGGTTCTGAAGTGCTCGCGACTTATGGTGAGAAAGGTGTTTCTGGAAACGACGAAAGTCATTTCGGAAGACCACAGGATGTTGCTTTTCTTCCCGATGGAAGAATTCTTATTGCAGATGGCCTGGACAATCATCGAGTTATGGTAATGGATAACGACATGAACTATCTCGGTGAGTTTGGTGGACCAGGTGACGGCCCGGGACAGTTCAATACTATTCATGCCATCGGTATAGGACCGGAAGGGCGTGTATTTGTTCTCGATCGTGCTGGCGGTGAAGTCAATTTGTTCCGCACCACTGACGATCCTGCTGTTTTTGAATTCGAACTATCTATTGGTTCCCCATTAACATTGCCACTGGACATCATCGTAAATGAAAATGATTTCTGGATTACTGATTTGGGACCATTGCGTTTTGTAAATTTCGATTTCGAAGGAAACTTGAAATACACCTGGTTAGTGCCGCGGGATTTACCTGATGGTTATATCGAAGTGCACACTTTTACCGTCGATTCTGACGGAAATATGATTGGTGGTGATAACCAGTATGGTCGCTCGCAAAAGTTTATACCGAAAGACGGCGCTGATGCTGAGTTGCTAATTGAGCCGCCTTGGATAGCTGACTAATAGCAGCGTCAAAAAACAACATAAGGAATAAAAAAGGGACAACAATGACAATAATAAGAAGCAAAATTATTGCAACAGTTCTTGGCTTACTGATAGTTAGTGTTGCATCCACAGCTAATGGACAACGATTGAATAAACTTATTGAGCTGATAGAGAATGATCAACCCGCTTTTGGTGTTCTATCCTTCGACTATTCCTTAAATAACGCGAGGTCGATGGCAAGTTCCGGTTTAGACTTCGTGTTTATTGACATGGAGCATGCACCTTTCGATGTGGAAAGGTTGCGTGAGTTTTTGTTGGGTATGACTAACAAACGCAGCATTTTAGAAAAAGGTAGTTTGCAACCGGATGTTGTTCCATTTGTGCGCATTCCAGCTGCTGGTGGTGCAGAAGAGTTAATAGCCCAAGCGAAGCAAGTATTGGATATCGGTGTGTTTGGTATCTTCTTTCCCGCAGTTCACACACGCGAGCAAGCCGAGCTGGCAGTACAAGCAACCCGTTATCCGCAATACAACGGTGCGACTGACTACGAGCCTGCCGGCCTACGAGGAAGAAATCCCTCAAACGCAGTGTGGTATTGGGGCATTAACGATTACCATGCCAAAGCTGACGTGTGGCCTCTCGATCCAGAGGGAGAGTTATTGGCAATGATGTTTATCGAGTCTGCAGAAGGAGCGGAAAACATCGATGAAATCATCACGGTACCTGGTCTAGGTGCTATTTTTATTGGACCTTCTGACCTAAGTACTTCCATGGGTTATGCCAGTCCTGCAGCGCCTCAAGTGGAGGAAGCAATACAGCGTGTGCTTAGAGCATGTCTGGATAATGATGTGCCTTGCGCCATCACCACGGGTCCTAGCTCGGTTCAGCAACGTATCGAGGAAGGATTTAGTTTCGTAACAGTAGGTGCCGATGGCGGGCTGAATTCAGGAGCGGCAAATGCGCTGCGATTGGGCAGAGAAGCTGCCGGCCGCGATTAAACTTAGGAAAGGCTTTCTAAAGCTCGTTGAATCCTTCTGAAAGCCTCTTCCAACACTTCTTTTTCCTGACCAAAGGCAATCCGGATGTGTTTGTCCATTCCAAACGAGTCGCCTGGGCCGATGAAAACACTTGCTTCTTTTATTAGCTTCAACATTAGTTCTGTCGAATTAATTTCTAAGTTGTATTTAATAAAACTCACAGCAGATGCTTGTGGTGGCGTGTAAGTAAACAGTTCTTTCTGAGAATCCAACCATCCCTGTAACACCGGAAAGCCATTACGAATGTAATTGCGTGCACGGTTTATGAGTCGAGGTCTTACTTCAGGCGATAGCGCATAAGCTGCCAGATGATTGCTCAGCATAGTCGCTGCAATGGTGGTGTATTCATGACGGCGCCAGATACTGTCGACAGTGTCTGGTGGCGCTACGACCCAACCAATGCGTAATCCAGGTAATCCGTAAGCCTTACTCATGCTGCCAATAGCAATTACTTTGTCATATTTGCCAAAGAAAGATTCGGTTTCTTCTTCCTGTTCTCGTTCAGCTCCACGATAAACTTCATCTGCGAGTATCCAGGCGCCGACTCTGTCGGCCGCATTGACGATTGCATCCATTTCATCTGAAGTAAGAATTTTTCCAGTAGGATTATTAGGATTCACCAGTGCAATGATTCTGGTATTGCCATTTACCGATTCGTTTAGTTCGTCGATATTTAGGGACCAGGCATCATCTGGACTGAGTGAAAACGACTTTACTTCGTGCCCATGATTTTCAGCGATTCCCCAGACTTGTTTATAAGTTGGATTTAAAGAAGCAATTTGGGTGCCTGGCTCAAGCATAGTTTGCATAACAATTTGGTTTGCTTCTGCGGCACCAATTGTCACCAATACATTTTCAATTGAAGCATTATTGTAAAGCGATGCAATCAGTGCCCTCAGTTGAGGGATTCCGTTGACATGAGGGTAGTTAATTTCAGTCTCTAAAAGATTCTCAAGCAGCGATTCGTTATCTCCAATCAATTCCCGTAAGGAAACCGGATGAACGCCACTCTCTGTTAAATTGAAATCAACTTCTTGTTCCCAAACAGATTGGCTGTATTCCAGATCAAAAGGCTTAAACTTCATGGCTTCTCTATAACAACAAGGTTAAAAGCGAAGGTATTCTGCCAGAATCGAGTAAAGATTGCCCTATTTGGAACCTTGATTGGTGCTTGTTAAACTGGTGTTTCATGATTGAACTCAGAAACATTCACAAGTCCTTCGATAATGGCATTACTCATGCCCTTGCGGACACCTCATTTACAGTAGAAGAAGGTGAGCTATTGGGCCTTATTGGAGAATCAGGCAGCGGTAAAACCACTACTCTCAAAATGATAAATCGTCTGGAGGATCCATCATCTGGTGAAATTCGCGTGAATGGCCAAAATGTTCTGGATAAAAATCCAGAAGAACTAAGACGCAACATCGGCTATGTATTTCAGGGCATTGGATTGTTCCCCCATTACACGGTCGCTGAGAATGTAACTGCAGTTCTCGACCTATTAGGTTGGGAAGAATCGCAGATGAAAGAGCGCTGCGCGGAAACTCTTACGATGGTAGGTCTGCCAGTCGAAGAATACGGTGATCGATTTCCTTCGCAATTATCCGGCGGACAAAAACAAAGGGTAGGAGTTGCCAGAGCGCTCGCTGCTAAACCAGACGTCGTGCTAATGGATGAACCTTTCGGCGCACTTGACCCAATAACGCGAGCAGAACTCCAGGAAGAGTTTAAACATATTCAGAGTGAACTCAATCTTACGGTCATCATGGTTACTCATGACATGACGGAAGCGCTATTAATGGCTGATCGAATTGCGGTAATGAAAGATGGAGAAGTTTTACAAATCGGATCGCCACGGGAATTAATCAATCAACCTCGACACGACTATGTAAAAGAAATTGTTGAGATGCCTAAGCGCCGCGCTGACAGATTGGAAAAACTAATTCATTCGTCATGAATGAAAACTTACGTGAACAGTTAATACTTTTGCCCGAGTACTTTCAAGGGCATTTAACTTTGACGCTGATTGCATTGTCTCTCGGAGTTGTAATTAGTATTCCACTGGGAGTATGGGCTGCACAGTCATCAGCTGTAAAAAGACCTCTTTTGACCGCCGTTAGTGTTATCCAAACTTTTCCTAGTGTGGCCATCCTTGCTTTGGTTGTTGCTTTGCTCGGTGGTCAGATTGGATTAGTACCCGCAATCATCGCCCTTGTTCTTTATTCCATGTTACCAATTGTTCGTAACACGGTTACTGGATTAGAAACAGTTGCAGATGAAGTAATAGACGCCGCAAGGGGGATCGGTATGAGTTCAACTCAAATTCTCACCAAAGTCCGTCTGCCACTTGCGCTACCTGTAATAATTTCTGGTATCCGCACGGCAGCAGTTTGGACTGTTGGGCTGGCAACACTTTCGACTTTAGTCGGGGCTACCAGTTTTGGGAATTTTATCTTCACAGGATTACAAACTAGTAATCTAATTTCTGTAACTGTGGGGTCAATAGCGGCTGCGATCATGGCAGTTGTACTTGATTCCATTATTGGTGGAATCCAATGGTTAGCTGAAAATCGCAATCGACAAGTACCGGCTAAAAAATACAAGCAGGTAAAGTTTACAGTTATCGCAATGCTTGGGGTTGGTACGGCATTTTCTGCATACAGTTTGCTGCCACAGACTGAAGTGGATTTCACTATTGGCGGCAAAGGATTTACTGAACAATACATTATCGCGGGCTTGCTAAGTGCGGAGCTGGAAGCCGCCGGCTTTAGTGTTGATCAACGACTGGGAATGGGAACAGAAGTTGTTTATAGCGCGACCTCTAATGACACTGTTGATGTTTATCTCGAATACACGGGCACTGTTTGGGCGAACATTATGAACAATGACAATAATCCTGGTCATGAAGCGGTTCTTGCCGGTGTCACCGATTTTATCGAAGATGAGGAAGGCATGATAAACATTGGTGTGCTGGGTTTTCAGAATAGATATGTATTCGCAATGCGAAAAGACCGTGCCGCTGAACTTGGAGTAACTTCTATTGAGGATCTTATTCCAATAGCAGAAGATTTAGTTGCGGCAGGGGATCTCGAATTTTTCGGTCGGCCGGAATGGATAACTTTACGAGACACATACAACATCGATTTTGCAGAAAAACTCACGTTCGATCCAACCTTAATGTATACCGCCATTAATGAACGACAGGTAGATTTAATAGCTGGTTATACCAGTGATGGTCGTATTTCTGCCTATGATCTCCTACTGCTAGAAGATCCTCGTAACGCATTACTTCCTTATGATTCTTTTTTGATTGCTTCCTCGGCTGCCGTCGAAAACCAACTATTCACTGAGACTCTGGAAGCTTTGGTAAATGAAATATCTGACGACGAAATGCGACAGGCGAATAGAATCGTCGATGTGGATGGCGGATCAGTTTCCGACGCAGTAGCTTATTTGCAATCGGTTATTAACTAAGTGTTACAGTATCGATAGGCGAGATGCTTTTAGAATAGATTTACGGGGTGAAAAAGAAAGCCGGCATTAACGCCGGCTTTCAATCAATCAATTAATTAATAATTTTCTATTGGTAAATTGCCGATCTGGCTGCGCCGTGAACCTGTACCGAATAGAGAATGTCACTGTTCTGAATCATGCCAATAAACACGATGTTTTCTACTGGATCAATCCAAAACCAGGAGCCGGCAATTCCCCACCACCAGTGAGTGCCTTTTGGTGTGCCTTGAAATACATCGGGATTATCAACAATCGCGAAATCAACACCAAATACATTTCCTGGATAGAGCTGGCCAATTCCATCAATACTGTCTGGAAGATGATTGGTACGCATAATCTCCACTGCTTCTTCAGAAAGAATGCGAACACCGTTTAATTCACCTTTATTAAGATGCATCTGAGCAAACTTCATGTAATCAGAAGAAGTTGATGTTAGTCCACCGCCGCCGGAAAGGAATTTGGGAGGATTAAGAAATGCACCTGTGTCAGTTCTGTTTAGAGATCCGTCCTGAGTTGGAAAATATTGCCGCGCAAATCGATCAGCCTTATCTGCTTTTACATAAAATGCTGTGTCTTCCATTCCTAGTGGTCCGAAAATTCTCTCCTGCAGAAACTCATCGAACTTTTGACCTGAAAGTTTCTCAACCATATAACCCTGAACATCAACAGAAATGGAATAAATCCATTGTGTTCCGGGCTGATAAGCCAATGGAATATCTTTTAGCGCAGGAATCGAATCTTCAAGGGTGGTGCCATATAGATCCATAATTCCTGCTTCAGAGTAGGCATTAGCAATTGGGCCTTGAGAAAGTGGAGGGGTATACAGTAAGCCACCTGTATGACTCATTAACTGGCGCACAGTCATTGGGCTGTTGGCCGGTTTTGTTTCCCAGCTTCCGTCATCGTTCTGAGAAACAAGAACTTCCATACCAGCAAGTTCCGGCAAATGCTTTTCAACGGGGTCATCAAGTTCGAACTTACCTTCATCATAGAGCAACATTAAGGCAGTTCCGGTTACTGGTTTGGTCATAGAAAAGATACGAAAAATCGTTTCGGTACTCATTGGTACCTGATCTTCTAAATTCTGGTAACCCAAAGCTTCGTGCATGAGCACTTCGCCATCCTGTGCGACCATTACCACTGCACCGGATAACTTGTTCTCGTCGATTCGGCTCTGCAAATCCGCTTTAACTGCGTCCAATCGCGATTGGTCAACATCGGCATTTGTCACCATACTGAACGCGGCTAGCATGGTGAGCAATAGAGCCTGATTGAATCGCTGAACTAATTGAATTTTTAACATTACTGATTCCCCCGAAAGGTACTTCTTCATTTAAAGAGGCGATATTAGAGCATCAAACTGCCGAAAAAAGAAAGCCCACTGAGCCATGGCTTGCGGGCTTTTCGATTAATTGATTGCTTATTGAGGAAGCGGAAATTCGTCGAGAATATTGCGAATAGCTTCTTCGGTAATGGTTGAGTTAACGATGTTCATGCCACGATGAATACCTGCAGCGATATTCAACGGCGTGTGGCCATATTCGTTTTCCTGCATCCAGATGGAAATCTCAGCGCCATTGTCATAGAGATACTGAACGACTTGCGGAAGGTGTTTATAAGCCGCGCCGTGCATTGCTGTATTGCCAAGATTATCGACGGCGTTGACATCACCGCCGAGACTCAATGCATACTCAACCGCTTCCAATGCTTCTTCCTCGGTTCCTGGATCTTCACCAGGAGCACCGGTACCTAAGCCTGCGGCAACCATTAGCGGAGTGCTGTTGTCATCATTTGGTATATGGGGGTCTGCACCTAGTTCCACTAACAAACGCATGAGATCTGCATCCGCTGTTCTTGCAGCTAGAAGGAAGGCAGTGCTCCCACGCATATTTAAATCGCTAACTCCGACCGGAGGACGCTGGGTGACGCGAGCATCTAAATCTGCGCCCGCGGCCGCCAGTTTGTAAGTAAAATCCAGGCTACCCACTGATCCTGAGCCTTGCGGTGCTGGATTATTGCTTCCCGCCTGACCTGCCTTTCTAATCCAGGTTACCTGGTGAATAGGCCCCCATCCGAGCGGCGCCGCATTGGGATCGGCGCCGTGATCCAAAAGCAGTGTAGCGGTTTCGAAATGGGCGCTGCCGATTGCCATCAACAAGGGCGTCATACCTCTTTGCGCGCCATCGGCTAAACCGTTTTCAGTAACTACGGCTCTGCCTGCGGGCAGAGCTTCATTGATATCAGCTCCTAGATCTATTAAAGATTTAACGATTTCAGTCTTGCCTTCTCTCGCTGCAAAAAGAAGTGGAGTAAATCCGCGAGTGGATCGAGCTGAGATGTCAGCGCCTTTTTCAATCAGTAACTCGACAACTTCCAAATTACCTTCGCCAGCTGCCCACATTAGCGCGGATTGACCACGCCAGCTTTCGCGCTCATTTACGTTAGCACCGGCGTCGATAAGCATTTCAACAGTTTCAGTTACTCCCGTTCGTGCAGCTGTCATTAAGGCAGTTTCATTTTCTGCCATTGCAGTGTTAGGAAATGCGCCGGCATCCAGCAACATGCTTACCAGTTCAGAATTGCCATTGTTGGCAGCTAATGAAAGTGCTGCAACTTCATATCGATTCTTAGCATTAACGTCTATGCCTGCCTCGATAAGCAAACGTGAGATCTCCGCGTTGTCCCGATGTATCGACCAATGCAATGCTTTTGATCCGTCAGCTTCTATCTCATTTACATCGATCCCCGAATCAAGAAGTACTCGAGCGGTCGCGATGTCCTGATCTTTAACGGCTTGAATTAAGCGCATATCATCCTGAGCATTAACCCAGGATGAAGCGATTAGAATTGAGAGAAGAGCAGTTAGCTTTTTCAACATCTATTTAACTCTAGGCAGGGTGAAAAAGCTCATCCACACGACCCGTGTTATCGGCAAAGCTTTCGAGATGAACGCCAACGCTATCCAATAAAGAGAGATGTAAGTTCGCAAGTGGCATTTGCTCTTCACCGAATTGAATATGTCTTCCACCGTTAATGCCGCTGTTGGCTCCACTTGCAACAACAATTGGTAGGTTCCTGTGATTATGAATATCAGGATTACCCATACCACTTCCCAAGAGATAAGTAGAGTTATCTAACAGCGTGCCATTGCCTTCATCTACCGATTGCATCTTTTCAAGCATGTAAGCAAAGAGGGATACATGGTACTTATTAATTTTCGCAAGTTTTTCCAGTTGAGCAGGATCATTGCCGTGATGCGAAACTGGATGATGAGGCTCATCGACACCGATCTGCGGATAGGTGCGTGTCGAGGCCTCTCTTGCCAGTTGGAAAGTCACTACGCGTGTAAGATCCGCCTGCATTGCCAATGTCTGCAAATCGATCATGAGTTTCACATGCTCTTCCCAGTCTTCAGGCACCGAAGTAGGACGCGTAAGTTCGGGAAGCTGAGCTTTGTCGCTTTGTGCTTGCGACATCTGGATACGGCGCTCAACTTCTCTCACCGTATCGAGATACTCATCCACCTTAAGTCGATCCGAACTACCCAATTGCCTTTGATACTTGGACATATCGTCCATGACAGCATCTAGCAGGCTGGCATTAGTCGTTAATTCCGCCTGTCTTTGCTCTGGCGTTCCTCCATCGCCAAACAATCGCTCGAACAAAACTCGAGGATCCGATTCCGTCGGAAGTGGAGTAGTGGGCGAAGACCAAGCCAGGCTGTTTTGATAAACACAAGCATAGCCGTTATCGCAGTTACCAACCTGGCTAAGTATGTCGGTGCCCAGTTCCAACGAAGGAAAGGGCGTTTCATTGCCGATAAGTTTCGCTGCTATTTGGTCCACCGTGGTTGCCAGATAATAGTCGCTGCCCTCAGTTCGCTTTGCCTTTACACAGCTAAGAAACGCACAGTTAGAAGACGCGTGGTTTCCGGTCGTGTGGGCTGCTTCAATTTCCATGTTGGACAAAACCGAAATGTCCTTAAGAAACGGAGTTAATGGTTCCAACGAAGATGAGAAGCTAGTCAGCTTACCGGTAGTTTTTGGAACCCAAGGTTCTGGATCAGATCCCATGGGAATATAGAAGTAACCAATGCGACGGATGGGTTCAGCGGCACTACCAGATTGAGCCAGGGCAGGAACCATTGCATCTAATATTGGCAATGCAATGGCTGCACCTGCTCCGCGAAGAAATGTTCTTCTCGGCAGTGCTTTCTTGGAAATAATCATAGGGTGCTCCTCATTTGAAAGGGAGTGCTATTAACTAGTGATACAACTATTGAACTAAAACTGTAATCTTCTTCGGCTGCTTCTTTAACTATCTTCCGAATAGCCGGTGCGTCGTAATAATCCAGGCCCCGGCCGAGGGCGTAGGTCATGAGTTTTTCACTCATGGTGCCAACAAATGCCTCGGGATTTTGCACCAAAGCATCACGCAATCCTTTTACACCATAAAGAGGATCACTCCCGGGTAAATTGCCGCTCGCATCGATTTCTGGTTCATCACTATTGACCGTGCGGATTCGACCAATTGCATCAAATTCTTCCATCACTAAACCGATTGGATCCATTACTTGGTGACAAGCAGCACAAGCAGGGTTGGCGCGATGCTGTGCCATACGATCACGCATGGTTTCAACTTTTACCTCAGAATTATTTTCCGGCAGCGCCGGAACATCGTCAGGTGGTGGGGGTGGTGGTATACCGAGTACGTTTTCTAAGACCCATTTGCCGCGTTGAACCGGTGATGTGCGGGTGGCATAGGAAGTCACTGTTAGCACGCTGCCGTGACCGAGCAAGCCAAAGCGAAGACTGTCGGGATCTAAAATGACTTCGCGAAATTGGTCACCATAGACACTAGGAATATCATAGTGACGCGCAAGTCTTTCATTAAGGAAGGTGTAATTCGCACTCAATAGTTCCATGACATTGCGATCTTCCTGGATGATGTGTTGAAACAACATCTCTGTCTCTAGTCGCATTGCCTGGCGCAAGTTGTCATCGAAATCTGGAAATAAACGTAGGTTCGGGTCAGCAGCATCGAGATTACGTAAGTACAACCATTGATCGGCGAAATTTGATGCTAGGGTCTCTGCCCGCGGATCCGCCAGCATACGCTTTACTTGTTCTTCCAGTACTGCCGGATCGCTGAGACGTTCTTGTTCTGCTAATTGCAGCAACTCTTCGTCAGGGATGCTACTCCAAAGAAAAAATGAAAGTCTGGAGGCGAGCTCAATATCACTTAAAGCGTAAATTTCACCGCTACCAAAATCAGCAGGATCCTGCTCGATGCGGAATAGGAATTCTGGGCTCACCAGAATCGCCCTCAATGCCATTTCGATTCCTTTCTCGAACCCTTGTTCTTCATTAACTTGTTCAAAAAATGCTAACGGCGTTGCAATGTTTTCTTGAGTAATGGGGCGACGAAAGGCTTTAGCTGCCAGGTTGCTAACTATGGTGTTTGCACATTCCAATTCACTCAGTTGGCCATCAGGTTGGCAGACAAAAATTTTCTGTCGACTCGCCGTATCTGAAATACCAGTTGATTCATAAGGGCCCGCAATGGATACAGACAAAACCGCTGGCTGTTGTCGAGGATGGCGGTCGCGATTGAAATGAGCTTCGTAGGGTTGGCGAGTGCTTTCGATTAAGGCTGAATTTTTACGGATGAAAGTAACACTTACATCGTGGGCGCCAGCGCTAACCATGGTCGCTGTCTGCAATCCTTCTCCTGCACCTTGGTCGTTATAATAGAAGGTCGCATAACGCTCGGAGCGATTCGGGACAATTTCAAACAGATCGATGCGCTGCCCATTGATGGTGATTTCCATTTCGTGTGGTTCGGTCAATCCTTCCAGGTTTTCATTTCGGTCACGGGCGAGCTTTACATCAATTATATATTGACCGTCCTGAGGGAAGTTATAGCTAAACAAGGTGCCACCGCGAGTCCCAAAAGGAAGGCCTTCGAAGCGATCTTCCTGAGTAAGAGTGGCTGGAAGTAATTCCACATGGCTTACTGGATTGGTTAAAGGAGTTCCCACCGCGAGACGAGAAATTTTTTGCGCTGCTGCCAGATAACGCTCCATTAAAGTCGGAGAAAGATTGGTTAGGTTTACGTTATCAAACCCATAGCTGGCATCATCCTTTGGCAATAACTCTGAAACATCAATATCAATTTCGAGTAGTTCTCGAACAGCGTTTTGATACTGAAGACGGTTTAAGCGGCTGAACGTAGCGGTGCGCCCTGGATTAGGATCAGAGATTGCCAGTGCGTCAAGTCTAGCAGCTAGGTCAGCCTCAAATTTGGTAAAGGTAGCCTGGTCTGGTCGTGGCATACCTGTGGGAGGCATGGCATTGGCTCGCAGCTTTCTTAATACTCTTTCCCATACCTCTGGATGAGCCGCAACGTCGTTAGCGTCATAGGCATCCAGTTCCAGACCACCAGTCTTCAATGTGCCGTTATGACAAACCACGCAATACTGATTAACGATGGTTGCATTATCCATGGCCGTCGGAGTGGCAGCGATCGGGTCGGATTCGGGTATTGGCGTGGAATCTGGAAGGAAAATCACGGCGCCTATGACCAACATTGCTATGGCGGCTGTGGAGGTGATCAGGCCTGTCTTATTCATTTGTTCTCCAGGCTGGCTCTGAGGGCTCTAGTATTATACTCGAATAGGCGTCTTACCACTGCACTGCCCATGCAATCTACCAAAATAAACCGCACTCTGGAGACTGTCAAGCGTATCGCGGAAATGCATGCATCCAGCGGAAAATATGAGATATAGCCTATTCTGCTATTGAATAATCGATCTGGTCAAAGATGAATTTGCCACCGTTTTCCGAGACAGGGTTTCGCGCGCTGGAGTACTCTGTGTTCAAGTTATATTTAGTGCTTTCCCCACGTATATACAACTTTTCAGTCGAATACAGTGCTGATTCCACAGATTTATCTTCAGCGAGAGTAACTGCTAATCGATCCGAGCAATTACTTGTTTGTGAATTCCTGAATGCAAAATCAGTTATCGCTAGCTGAGATTCGATAAGGTTGAAACTCAATGTAATCGGTAGTGCTTCGCTTTCCGGTTCGGTAGTCAAGTTTACACAGTCAGATATTAGTTCCGAAGTCGTTAGGTAGAAGTTTGTGCCTACGGATGAATTCTCTAGAGGTGCTTCCCGCACTGTGAGCGCCGCTCGAATCACATCGGCCCAAATGCCATAGCCAGCAGCGTTTAAGTGCAATAAATCTGTTATATAAAGGTCCGGTCTAAAACCACCACTTTCATCAAGTAAGTAAGTGTCTACATCAATATGGGATATGTTTTCGTCAGATTCGGCACGTAATGCAAATCCCTCGTTAACTTCTTGAGCCCGGGCCCAAAGGTTTGCCCGGGCAATACTGGGTTTTACCGAAAGAATATATAAGCGTGTATCCGGTAACTCTAATTTGATCATATCAACCAATATATCCAGTTGATTCAAAATAGTTTCCGGGGAAAGCCCCCAAGCGAGATCATTGTCCCCTTCATACAATACAATGGCACGAGGATTGTACTTAGCGACAATTCGATCGAAGTAATAAATCACATCGTTCATAACGCTACCGCCGAAACCACGAGGAATGACTGTAAATGGCGAAAGATCTGCAGGTGCCTTTTCGTTCCACAATCCAATACTGGAACTTCCTACTAGCAAAACTGCATTATTGGGTGGTGGACTAAGAAAATCCTGATCTTCGAATGCAAGAATTGAAGATTCGTAACGAGTAGGATCTGGTTGAGTTTGGGCAATTCCCTGCATTGGACCTATCACAAGGAACACACAAACGAATAAGAAAAGAGAAAATTCCTTGTTCATCTTTGTTAAAGATTAAAAAACTTAGGCTACACCTGCTCCTTTTGCACCGACGAAAACCGAATAAAGTGACTGGCTTGCAGTCATAAACAATCGATTACGTTTAGCGCCCCCGAAGCAGACATTAGCGCAAACTTCCGGTAAGCGTATGACACCGATGGTTTCACCGTCAGGTGCAACAATTTGCACGCCTGGTCTAGCTCCTGCCCAAACATTGCCATCCTCATCGCAACGAATGCCGTCGGCAGAAGTTCGATTGCCGGTTGTTGGGTCAATCAGTTCGGCGAAGACGCGCCCGTTGCGTAAGCGATCTCCATCAACTTCCCAGACTTTTATGTCTCTACCGGCGCCAGTATTCGCGACATAAAGTTGAGAGTAGTCAGGCGCGAAACACAGACCATTAGGAGCATCAATATCATCGGTAACCCGATTAATCCGACCATTGCTTGGGTCCACTCGATAAACTGAGAGTGGTTGTTCCTGTTCAGCGCGGTTACCTTCATAATTGCCGCGAATACCATAAGGAGGATCGGTAAACCAAATGCTGCCATCAGGATGCACCGTTGCATCATTCGGTGAATTGAGCGGTCGGCCTTCATAACTGTCAGCAATTACCGTAACTGTTCCGTCGTATTCATACCGTGCCACGCGACGATTACCATGTTCGCAGGAAATTTGTCGACCTTGAAAATCAAAAGTATTACCGTTGCTATTGCCAGAAGGATTTCTGAATTCAGTCACGCGATCGTCATCTTCGATCCAGCGTAATTGTCGATTATTAGGAATATCGCTCCAAACCACATAACGACCGACACCATTCCATGCTGGCCCTTCTGCCCACATTGTGCCTATGTGGTGACGCTGGATTGGTGTATTAAAAAGTATGTAGCGTTGGAAGCGACTATCAAGCGCGACTATATCTGGATCGGGGTAACGTAAGGGAGTATTACCACTCCAATCTCTAGGTTGAGCTGGTGCCAAGTCTTGAGCTTGAGAAATTTTTGGGAAAAAAGCCGCAGCGGCTGCAGTGGCAGCAAGAAAAGAACGACGTTTCATATCAACCTCGATAATGTCATATAGGGTATCTACCTACATCTTTGTTGTTGGTTTTTATTGATCGATGCTAAAGCATGGTAATAGTCTTGTCGAGGCGCCTCTTCGTTGCAGCGCAACTGGTTATTATCGTTATCCATTAGATAAAATAATTCTATGACTCGTTACTTAGAAATTCGCTATTTGCATAATTCAACTGTTATTGACTGGATAACGTTCAAAAATACTCTTATTTAGTTCTTTATAGTGGGATTGGAACGTTTACACTAAAACGAGGAAAGACAAAGCAAATCCGTATTATCAATTTCGCACAAGCTCTACTCTGTATTGGAGTAATATTTGTGCTAGCGTTAAGCAAGTTGGTGCTTTAAGCACCAGCATCGGCTGCATTTAAAAAAGACCCATCTACACAGAGGCGTCTCCCGTCGGGAGCATCACAGGCACCGCAAATTCCAACACCACACTTAGTAAGGTAATCGATCGCGTTATAAATTCTTTCTGGAGAAGAATATTTCCGCTCAATTTCTTCTGCCGCATGAACCATTGGGGCTGGGCCACAGTTGTAGAAAACCAGTGAATCCAATTCGTCCTCTGGCAACGCGCTTAAGTATTCTTCAAGAAGTTCAGTAATTACGCCATGGTGTCCTCTGCTGCCGTCATCAGTGGCGATATGCAGATTACTGACTTTTTCCGACTCTTTTTCAAAATAAAGTCGTTCGGCACTGCGTGCCCCAAAGAAGATTTCAGTATTGCCAAAATCTCGAGCCACCTGATATACCGCTGCAAGTCCAGTACCACCCGCCACGGCTATAATTTTCGCGTTTTCTGGTGGAGTAATTGGATTGCCATAAGGTCCTCTAATATAAGCTTCAGTTCCTGGCCCGACTGTCATTAAGTCTTCAGTAAAAACACCGAGATTTATGACGGCCAGTTTAAAAGGATCATCCACTAAAGCAGAGAACGGCTTTTCTCCTAAACCAGGAATCCATATAAACACAAACTGACCAGCTTGGATGTCAATCTTTCGGTCGAATGTAAGAATACATATGTCATCTGTTATGCGTTTATTGTCAACTAGGGTTACCGGTCGGAAATCCATATCAATATCGTAGCGAACTAGTTCTTCCGCGTTCTCTGTTCCTTCCTCCAAGTCTTGTGTCAAAACCTGAAAGTAATTTGCGATC
>JBJLER010000042.1:0-9058 GCA_045565735.1 Pseudohongiellaceae bacterium | reverse complement strand
CGAAATTGTCCCTAGTCAGTAAAATGCTGCACCCCTTATAACGGGGTTGATTCAGAACAAAATCAGGATTTACTGGGCGTTGGGAGTTATCGCTATCCGGCTCTCCTTTGTCTAGATATCGGTGCTCGTCAAATAGATTGACACCAAAACCTGATCTCTTAATCGATTTTAGAAATTGCTTAGGAATTATGAAGTCTGTGTCCACGTTGGCTCGATCCAGCGGAAGCACTAAGCCTTTCTCTACAATAAACTTATTCATATATAGCTCTTATCTTATTGACTTCACTAATTATTTAGCTCTCTTATATCGACAAAATGGCCATGAATTGCCGCTGCAGCTGCCATAGCGGGGCTTACTAAATGGGTACGGCCACCGAAGCCCTGACGTCCTTCGAAGTTTCTATTTGAAGTAGAAGCGCAGTGTTTACCCTCTCCCAGTTGATCTGCATTCATGGCCAGACACATGGAGCAACCTGGCTCTCGCCATTCCATACCTGATTCTATAAAGATTTCGTGCAGCCCCTCTGCTTCTGCTTGTTGTTTAACCAATCCTGAGCCAGGTACAACCATAGCCAGCTCTACGCTATCAGCGACCTTTTTGCCTGCAACGACTTGCGCAGCTTCCCGGAGATCTTCAATCCTGGAATTAGTGCAGGACCCGATAAATACACAGTCTAGCTGGATATTCTGAATGGGAGTACCGCCCCTCAACCCCATGTAGTCCAAAGCCTGTTCGATGTTGCCGCGCCTGGTCTCGTCTAATTCAGTCGCCGGATCAGGAATGGAGCCACTCACAGGGGCTACCATCTCAGGCGAGGTACCCCAGGTCACTTGGGGCTCTATTGCTTCAGCACTGAGCTCTACTAATCGATCGAATCGGGCATCTCGGTCGGAAACTAGACACTTCCATGCTTCGGCAGCTTTATCCCACAATTCACCATGAGGTGCGAAAGGTCGACCTTCGATGTATTCCAGAGTCTTCTCATCAACAGCGATTAAACCTGCTCTGGCCCCAGCTTCGATAGCCATATTACAGACTGTCATGCGTCCCTCGATAGACAGGGATTGAATTGCTTCTCCTGCAAATTCAATGGTATAGCCAGTTCCGCCGGCAGTGCCGATCTCTCCAATTATGGCCAAAACCACGTCCTTGGCGGTAACCCCTAGATTCAGCGTCCCATTTACACGAACAAGCATATTCTTCATCTTCTTTTGCATCAGACACTGGGTAGCAAGAACGTGCTCAACCTCTGAAGTACCTATGCCATGCGCTAGAGCCCCCAGGGCCCCATGGGTAGACGTATGAGAGTCACCACAAACGATAGTCATGCCAGGCAATGTAGCCCCCTGTTCTGGACCTACCACGTGAACAATACCTTGACGCAAATCGTTCATTTCAAGCTCTAATATTTTGAATTCCTTACAATTTTCATTGAGGGTTTTTACCTGAATTTTAGACACAGGGTCCTTAATTCCAGCCAAACCCTGCCTTCTTTCATCACGGGTGGTAGGGATATTATGATCAGGCACCGCCAGGTTAGCCCCGGCACGCCAAGGTGTCCTCCGTGCAAGGCGGAGGCCCTCAAAAGCCTGGGGAGAAGTCACCTCATGTATTAGATGACGGTCGATGTAGATCAACGCAGTGCCATCAACTCTCTGCTTGACCAAATGAGCATCCCAAATTTTGTCGTATAGCGTCTTACCGCCCATATTTCTAACCGATCTAATAATTATTTTTAACTAAAATCCTTAACCTACTAATATTTATCAGCAATATGAAAATTCCTTTAAAACTAAGCTTTTTTAGCATTAGATTTGCGGGTTTCCCCGATCTGGCCTCGATCCCTGAGTAGATGATCCATGAGAACCAACGCCAGCATGGCTTCAGCAATTGGAGTTGCGCGAATGCCTACACAAGGATCGTGGCGACCCGTGGTGACCACTTCATCCGCTTCGCCGCGTATATTAATCGATTTGCCTGGTATTCGGATACTGGAAGTAGGCTTTAAAGCAATGCTTACGACAATGTCCTGTCCACTGGAAATTCCACCTAATACCCCGCCGGCGTTATTGCCTAGAAAACCTTCCGGAGTAATTTCATCTCGGTGTTCGCTTCCTTTTTGTTCCACCGAATCAAACCCAGCTCCAATTTCTACTCCTTTAACAGCATTGATGCTCATTAGGGCTTTGGCAATATCGGCGTCCAACCGATCGAAGATGGGCTCCCCCAGTCCGGCAGGTACATTTGAAGCCAGAACACAAATACGAGCACCGATTGAATTACCTTCCTTTGTGAGTGCAGCCATGAACTCTTCCATTTCCTGAACTTTACTTGCGTCAGGACAGAAGAAGGGATTTTGATCGATTTCGGCGAAATCCACGCTCTCAATATTGATTGGGCCCAGCTGACTCAAATAACCCTGTATAGAAATTCCGTATTCTTCCAGCATGTATTTTTTCGCTATCGCTCCAGCGGCTACTCGCATCGCAGTCTCTCTAGCAGAGGCGCGACCACCACCGCGATAGTCTCTAAAACCGTATTTTTCCCAATAGGTATAATCAGCATGTGCCGGGCGAAACTGGTCTTTAATTTTGTTGTAATCTTTTGGCCGTTGATCAGTATTCTCAATTAACAAACCAATGGGTGTACCTGTAGTTTTTCCTTCGAACACACCAGAGAGGATTTTTACTGCATCGTCTTCGCGACGTTGAGTAGTAAACCGAGATTGTCCGGGCTTGCGCCGGTCGAGATCCCGTTGCATATCTACTTCACTTAAATCCAGACCTGGCGGACATCCGTCAACAACGCAACCCAAAGCCGAGCCATGACTTTCACCAAAGCTAGTTACAGTAAACAATTTTCCGAATGTATTACCTGACATGGATACGACCGTTAGGATTTAGCCAAACTAGTTGTAAAAATGAAGCGAGGGATTCGCCGATAAAAAGGTGGCGCATTGTACACTAATTAAACTCCTCACTGAACTGTTGCAGCTGTCGCTGAGACAAAGCTAAAACTCCTGAACCTCCCTGATCAAACTCCAACCAGAGAAAAGGAACAGATTCGAATCGTTGTGCCAGTAATTTTGCGGAGTACCCTACTTCCATAATAAGTATTCCTTCATCTGCCAAGTAATTTGATGCCTCTTTTAAGATTCTCACCGGTAACGCCAATCCACCCTCTTCGCATACTAATCCAATTGCAGGCTCCTGCTTAAATTCATCTGGTAGGGATTTGTATTCTTGCGCTGACACATAAGGAGGATTACACAGGATTAAGTCGTAGCTACTGTAAATTGCAGAAAACAGGTCTGATTGAATGACCTTTACTCTTGTTTCCAAATCATGGAGATTAATATTGCTAAGTGCGAGATCCAGAGCAGCAGGATCGAAATCCGCTAAATCAACCTGAGCAGAATCAAAATACTTTGCTGTAGCAATTCCGATGCAACCGCCCCCACAACACAGATCGAGAACACTATT
Organism: Pseudohongiellaceae bacterium; assembly: GCA_045565735.1. Classification (GTDB taxonomy): domain Bacteria; phylum Pseudomonadota; class Gammaproteobacteria; order Pseudomonadales; family Pseudohongiellaceae; genus UBA9145. The sequence goes on along the minus strand of JBJLER010000042.1, from coordinate 5,575 downwards.
AGGTTTATTCATTAACAGTGGTTGAAAATTATTTTGGATCAATTCTGCTATTGGTGATCTCGGCACCAAAGCGCGAGCATCAGAGAGGAATTTTAAGCCAGCAAACCAAGCTTCATTTAAAAGATAAGCAACAGGAATGCGTTGGCTGATTCTTGCTTCCACTTTTTTATCAAGTTCAGAAAGCTCATCAGAGGTCAAAATTCGATTGGCGGCATCGATACTGATTTGGTAATCAATACCCAGTACGCCATAGACTAAGTAAATAGCCTCATCTGAACTATTCCCAGTACCATGACCGTAATGCAGCTCTAACCTATCAAAACGATCAATTACTATTTCAATGTATTGAGCTAAATCCAAGAGCTTCTACTCGATTCTTAGTTGGGAGAGAAAAACCTTTACCATCATTATTAGTTATCGTAGGGTAGCGTCCTCTTTTAAGTACTTGTGAGTGACTAGTTAGTGCAAGACTCTTATCTAAAAATATTGCAAGAGATTGGTGAAGACCCAGGCCGAGATGGCTTGAAAGATACCCCAAAACGAGCAGCGAGGGCCATGCAATTTCTTACGCAGGGCTATGGCATGGATATCGATCAAGTAATCAACAACGCTTTATTCGATTCAGATACTGACGAGATGGTGATAGTTAAGAACATTGAGCTTTATTCAATGTGCGAGCATCATATGTTGCCATTTATAGGAAAGTGCCATATTGCATATCTTCCGAATAATAAAGTCATAGGTCTCTCGAAAATTGCAAGAGTGGTTGAGGTATTCGCACGACGGCTTCAAATTCAGGAAAATCTTACAAATGAAATTGCCAACTGCATTTTAGAAAAGACTGGGGCTGCTGGAGCTGCAGTTATTATAGAAGCGCAGCATATGTGTATGATGATGCGAGGAGTAGAAAAGCAGAATTCAGTGATGACTACTTCTTGTATGCTGGGAGCATTTAGAAAGAGCGCGAGCACTAGGAACGAATTCTTGTCGCTAATTAGCTAAATAGTCACTGCAAGACTAGTTCGACACGATCACCACAAATGTCTGCATTACAGCTTGGAGCTAACGGCCCGACTCCTTTCGCAATTATCCTATTACCGTCTAATCCTCTTCCGATAAGTAATTGTCTTAACACATTCGATCGTTGTTGAGATCTTTGTATAAGCGTGTCTACACCTTCATCGCCACTTAAATGTACGACGAGATAGACTTGCAACGAAGGGTCCGCTTGCAATAAATTGACGGTAGAAGTCAGATCAGAATCATCCGTTAGCCCTAAATCATCTTCAAAGCTTATTCCCGAAACAACGATTGAGCTCTGAGATTCTAATGTCGAAATTATATCGGTGGTATCAACAATATCGATACGAGTTTCGCTTCCCCCTATTTCGACTATTTCGAAATAAGCGTAAAGGCGCCTATTGCCTCGAGTGATTATATAGAGGGCCATGTGTGGGCTTAATTCTGCCTCCGGTCCGCCTCGAATCGCTAAGTAGAATTGATTTCTCTCTGGTCCGTAAAGAACCCGATTTCGGAAAATATCATTCGCCCAATAATTACTGCTACCACATTCTCTTCCTGCGCAGGTGAATAACACCGTATAACTTTGCCTTTCAATTTGCTCGCGGAAGTAATCGTACACATCTTGGCCGCTAAATTCGTTTGATACTTCATAAACAATTTTAGTGACATCCCCCCTCATTCGTTCGGAAACTTCAGACGAAACTAAACCACGGGTGCGTTGCAAACTACTCAATACTAAGCGGTAATTAACATCCTCAACGAACTCGATTTCGATGATTTCTGAATCTGGAAATCCGGCAAAAAGGGGATGGTCACGAAAGCTACTAGGTTGTGCAATTAGATTCGAGGATATTAATAGAAACAACAAGCTCGCTAAAACTAATTTAGTATCGGTAATCCCAGTATATTTATTAAAGCACATCATGGTACTGAATAAAGTTTTTAAGGCTCTAAAACGTATTTTAATTCTCCGCAGCCAGGAGCAACGATATCCATCATTATACAGACCACGTTGCTGGTGTTGATCTGGCGATTACTTTCTGTAGTTCCATCCACCAATAAAGAAACTAAATGAGATAGCACTGGATTATGACTAACGAGAATGACATTTTGTTCCTGGTTTTCTTCCAGAAGATTAATAACATCGTAAGGGTCTGCATCAGGAGTAATCAAGACTGTTTCTTCGAATTCAATGCCTGGAAAGGCTAAGCTAAACTCAGTAGCAGTTTGTTTCGCACGCTCGAACGGACTTACAAAGCCTTTGTCAAGTAACGGGGATTGCAAATAAAACTTTTTAACCACAGATCGATTCTGCGCCACACCTTCAGAAGTAAGCTCACGCTCTTGATCTGCGATCGCTCTTTGATCAGCGATCCCATGTCGTACCAGATAAACTAACATAACAACTCTTAGATTTATGCGGTTAGTTAAGACTCGTCATTTCTTCCAGCATCATTAGATTCATTCTCAGCACTAGATTTCTTCCGAATAGCTTTCTTTTTGACAGCTTTTTTAGTTGGAGATTTATTTACAGTTTTCTTCTTGCTTGCCCCAGAAGAAGAACCACCTGAATCATCATCTCGCACTCTGGGGAAATCTGTAAACGGAAACGGCTTGTCTTCAATACCATATAGCAAGAACTTTAAAATTTGATAAATATAGTGCGCCAGGGCATTGCTAAAATCTTTCAGATTAGTATTTTGCGAGCCAGTCAATAGTGTAAATAGAACTTGAGCGATTATAATTACTAGAATAACCGGCGCAATAATTAGATAGAGCACAACTACAAATGCAATCATAAATACCAGACGGATCCATGAATTAGTTTTACGCAAGTTGTCTACAATCTCATCAAATTTTTCCGACATGATTATTCCTCACTACCATTTAAAATTTTCTCTTCGTTTGCGGCGAATTCAACATCAAGCGCCTGCTCACTGAGCATTAACGATGAAACTATGTTTTCTATTGATTCGTTTTCACAAATAATTTTATATAAGCCAGCAGCCAAAGGCATATAGACATCGAGCTCTTCTGCCTTTTCTTTTACCAATTTTACAGTATTAACACCTTCCGCTACCTGACCAACTTCTGCGGCAGCCTCTTCTATGGACTTGCCAGCTCCCAGAGCCTGCCCAATTCGGTAATTGCGGCTCAATGGTGTAGAACAAGTTACAACCAGGTCTCCAACTCCAGCAAGACCTAGAAAAGTCATTGGGTCAGCACCTATTTCGCGTCCAAATCGCACCATTTCAGTGAGACTGCGGGTCACTAACATACTATTGGTGTTGTAACCCATACCAAGCTGAGCGGTTAATCCAGCAATAATGGCATAGATATTTTTTAAAGATCCCCCTAATTCAACCCCATACATGTCATCGTTGGTGTAGACTCGAAATGTTTCAGACCGAAGAATCTCCTTAACTATATCTCTGACTTCTTCACTGTTGCTAGCTATTACCGTTCCGGTAAGGTGGTTGCTAGCGATTTCTTTTGCCAGATTAGGTCCACTTAGAACCCCTACTTTGGCATTGGGAGCTTCTTCGGACAAAATCTGGCTCATTAGTTTAAAGGTGCCGGCTTCAATACCTTTTGTTGTGCTAACTAGCATCGCTTCTTTAGATGCAAAAAGTACAATTTGCCTAACGACTTCTCGAAAGGATGAGCTAGGCACGGCAACAAATATTACGCTAGCAAAGGTCACTGCTGTTTCCATGTCTTTGGTAGCAACAACCCTTTCACTAAGTTCATAGCCAGGCAAGTACTGCGAGTTTTCATGCTTTCGATTAACTTCGTCGACTAAATCGTCACTGCGCACCCAAAACAGGACATCGTGTCCATTTTTCGCAATTATATTTGCGATAACAGTGCCGAAACTACCACCACCAATTACTGATATTTTACTCAAGTATCCTTTTCCTTTCTCTTTTTAGTGCGGGCTCATGATAGTCTGATTGGATAGTAGAACCAAGCAATCTCCCGGATTAGCTGGATTTACAATTCGTGAAGAGCATGATTATCCATCATATCTTCGTAGGGATTGTGATGAGAAAAGAGTGAAAACTTAAGCCATCGCCATAACCTAATGACTTGAAGAACTGCAATAAATTGCGCTGATCGAAATCTTAGCGACTGGCGACAACAGCATCATTACCAAGTATAGAAACCAATACAAAGCTAATTGCAGCAATTAGCCCGATAGAAATGGTCGGCAAATTGAATATCAGATTGCCCTACAGGAAAGAAGTTCGAAGAATGAATTACAGAATATACGCCGAAATAGTTTCAATGATCGTCACCAATGGCGCTGGATAAATACCAAGGCCAACCAAGAGTACAAACAGAAATGCCAAGACGGCATGTGAACTAATATTGCGGCCAATCGCCACATCGAATCCCTGTTCTGCATCTGCCTCAAGCAACATGCAATAAACAATGCGTAAGTAGTAATAAAGGCCAATGCCACTACCGATAATTAGTACCGCGAGTAAAACCCAAAGAGCAGCTTCTACCCCTGCGAAAAAGATATAAAACTTACCAATAAATCCAACAGTAAGCGGAATGCCTGCAAGTGATAACAGCATACCCGTGAATACAGCAGCTAACCAAGGACTGCGCCAGAAAAGGCCCTGATAGTCTTCTATGCTGTTGAACTCCTGTTCACTAGAAGATACTACTGATGCTACGCCAAACGCACCTGCCGACATAATCACATAAGCCACTAAATAAATAGTTACTGCCTCCACACTAATAGAACCTTGGACAAAGTAACTAGCCACTAAGGCAATTAACAAATAACCCATATGAGCGATTGAAGAATAGGCAAGAATTCGTTTTAAATTGCTCTGAAGTAATGCCAGTAAATTACCTGCTAATATGGAAGCCGCAGCAACTAACGAAATGACCAGAATAAAAGAATCAAAAGCCAAAGCTTCGGAAGCTTCGATGAAACGAAGTAACACTACAAACATCGCCGCCTTACCAATAGTTGCCAGATAAGTAGTAACGGGCAATGGGGACCCTTCATAAACATCTGGTGTCCACATATGAAATGGGGCTAGAGATAATTTAAAGGCGATTCCCACAAACACTAGTATAAGAGCAGCGATTGTAAATCCATCACCCAGCCCTTCCGTAATACTTGGAACGTTTACTACGCTGGCAAATTCCAATGTTCCTGTTTTTGCATAAACCAGCGCTATACCAAATAACAATATTCCCGATGCTGCCGCAGATAACACCAAGTATTTAACCGAAGCTTCCAATGAAAACCTTGCTGATTTTTCAACGTGTACCGGATAGGCAACCATGCCATACAGGGACATACTTAAGGTTTCTAATCCAAGTATGGTGCTGACAAAATGATTGCTGCTTACCATAACAATCGCGCCGATAGTGGCTATGGTTAATAACAAGTAATACTCTTCTTTCTGATCGTCCAGATTCGCAAGGTAGGGATAACTAAAAATAGCGATGAACATTGCTGTAGCGCAAGTCACCACTGTAAAAAATAAACTGTATTGATCCACTATCATTAATGGAGTTACTTGAA
>JBJLER010000041.1:0-9225 GCA_045565735.1 Pseudohongiellaceae bacterium | reverse complement strand
CTCCTGATTTTCAGTTGCCCGCTGCAGAATCTTGTCATCGATATCGGTAATGTTGCGCACATAAGTTACGTCAAAACCGCGAGCACGCAAATAACGAACGATTACATCGAATGCTACTAACATGCGGGCATGACCCAGGTGGGTATGATCGTAAACCGTCAGGCCACAAACATAGATACGAACTTTACCTTCATCGATTGGACGAAAATCTTCTTTCGCCTGGGTCATTGTGTTGTAGATTCTTAGCATTGGATAAAACTATATTAATCTATTCAGACCAGGAGTCCCGAAGAGTTATAGTACGATTAAATACCGGGCATTCTTCAGTGCTGTCTATAGTGTCGATGCAAAAATAGCCTTCCCGTTCGAATTGGAAGTTGGAGAAAGCGCCAGCACTTAAAGCCGAAGGCTCCACTACGCATTCCGTTAACTCAACTAATGACGACGGATTAAGACACTGGCGGTAATCTTTGATCTTTTTCGATTCCGGGTTTTTCTCATTAAAAAGGCGGTCATATAGCCGCACTTTTACAGGAATGCCTGCCGTTGCTGACACCCAATGAATTACCCCTTTTACTTTTCTACCTTCAGGTTTTTTTCCTAATGTGTCTTTATCGACACTACATTTAAGTTCAGTAACTTCACCTTCTACATTCTTTATGACTTCATCACACTTAATTACATAGGATCCGCGCAAACGTACTTCGCCTCCAGGCACAAGACGCCTGAATCCAGCCGGAGGCTCTTCTTCAAAGTCTCCGCGATCAATAAAAATGTCGCGGGTGAATGGGACATCACGCCTGCCCATACCTTCTTCTTTAGGATGATTCTGCAGGCTTAATAACTCACTATGGTCGTCATCCAGATTTTCCAGTACTACGCGCAAAGGATTTAAGACACACATTGCTCGTGGAGCATTTTTATCCAGATCATCACGAATGGCATGCTCAAGCATACTCATATCAACTACGCTCTCTGAACGACTAACTCCAACACTCTCACAAAAATTTCGAATCGAAGCTGAAGTAAACCCTCTCCTGCGCATTCCGGCGAGAGTTGGCAAGCGCGGATCATCCCAACCTTTTACGACTCCGGTATCGACCATCTCTTTCAAATTGCGTTTGCCCATCATCGTGTAATTGAGTTTTAGCTTGGCAAACTCAGTTTGTTCAGGCAGAACATATTTAATTCCCTCGTCGCCGAGGTCACTCACTGACTGCAAAGATACAAGATTCAGGTTATGTAAAATCCAATCGTAAAGTGGTCGGTGGTCTTCGAACTCCAGTGTACAGAGAGAATGGGTTATGTTTTCAATCGCATCAGAAATACAATGAGTGTAATCATAGGTTGGATAAACGCACCACTGCTCACCGGTTTGATGGTGGGCAATGTGACGAATTCGATAAAGAATAGGATCCCTCATATTGATATTAGGAGATGCCATATCAATCTTAGCCCGCAGCGAATAACTGCCATCCTCAAATTCACCTCTGCGCATACGAGCGAATAAATCAAGACTTTCGTCTATCGGACGAATCCTATCCGGACTATTTTTGCCTGGCTCTATCAGAGTGCCTCGATACTCCCTAGCTTGTTCCGCTGACAGGCTGTCGACAAACGCCAGCCCTTTTTTAATTAGCTGCACAGCGAAATTGTATAAATACTCGAAATAGTCTGAGGAGTAACGCACTTTCCCATTCCATTCAAAGCCAAGCCAATGAATATTGTCTTTAATTGCATCGACATACTCCTGACTCTCCTTTGCGGGATTAGTATCATCAAAGCGGAGATTGCAGTGACCATTGTTTTCAGCTGCCACAGAAAAGTTCAGGCAAATAGACTTGGCGTGGCCTATGTGTAAATAACCGTTGGGTTCAGGAGGAAATCGGGTGTGCACACGACCCCCATGCTTTTGAGAAGCAATATCCTGAGCAATCATATTGCGTATGAAATTCGACTGTGTCGCAACTTGTAGTGAACTGTGACTTCCCTTTTTCAACTCGGCCATTACTAAAATCTTTGTATTCGCTGGTGAAGACTAATGAAAGAACTCGGGGCTTTCGAGAGATTTGCAAAAACCTTATTATAACTGTTCAATTTAAAAGCATTAAAGAAAACTTACTACGGAATCGCTATGAGGGAGCAATAATGATTGTTTTTAACACTAATTTCGGTCAGATCAAGATCGAACTGAATTTCGACAAAGCCCCCAAGTCCTCAGCAAACTTTCTCAAATATGCTAAAGAAGGTTTCTATGACGGCACCATATTCCATCGTGTAATCGATAATTTCATGATTCAGGGAGGAGGATTCGAGGCAGGAATGTTACAAAAAGATAACGGCGATCCTATCGAAAATGAAGCTGATAATGGTTTATCGAACCTCGCTGGTACTGTTGCTATGGCAAGAACATCCGATCCCCATTCTGCAACTTCACAATTTTTTATCAATGTTGCTGACAATTTATTCCTAAATCATCGCAGTAAGACTGATCAAGGATGGGGCTATGCCGTATTTGGGAAAGTTGTTGAAGGCATGGAGGCGGTTAATAAAATTAAACTCTGTGAAACCGGGTCGAACTCAGGCCATCAGGATGTTCCTGATGACGATGTTGTAATTGAATCGGCCGAAATGGTAGAAGAATAGTTTTGTCCGAACGTATCCTCCTTATCTCCGATTTACACCTCGAAGAGCGAAGGCCAGATATCACTGTCTCATTTAAGCATTTTCTGGAGAGTAATCGTGGAAACTGCTCTGCGCTCTATATTCTTGGCGACTTATTCGAGGTTTGGGTAGGAGATGATGCTAAATCACCACTTGCCAAAGAAGTTGCACTTGAACTTTGTCAATTCAATCAGGCTGGAAGCACAATTTACTTAATGCATGGCAATAGGGACTTCTTGTTAGGAACTGACTATGCCGAATCCTGTTGTGCCTCTCTGATTGATGAACCATTCGCACTCAGTGCTAATAACCTGGAAATATTACTTCTCCATGGGGATAGTCTTTGTACCGATGATGTGGATTATCAGGCATTCCGTTTTATGGTGAGGGATCCAAGTTGGCAATCAGAATTTCTCAGCAGGTCTATAAAAGATCGTGTTGCTTATGCTCAGGAAGCTCGTCGTCAAAGTCAATTAGCAACAAGCTACAAGTCTATGGAAATCATGGACGTTAATAGTTCTGCGGTTCAATCACTATTTGCGGAAAACACTCAAAAAATAGTTATACATGGCCACACCCATCGTCCGGCAGTGCACAACGTCGCTCTCGATTCGATATCTGAAACTTTCGGTAAAAGAATCGTACTTGGTGATTGGAACAAGAAACTCTGGTATGCAGAAATCAGCGCCGGCGAAGTCGAATTGCGCTCCGCACCGTTAAGTTCTTAATGCGCTGAGTTAAGCAGAGTTTCCGGACTGAAGGTTTGGAATCTCATAGTAACGATCAAAATGCGCTTCACATAGAAGTAGTAGTTCCTGCTCTATCTGTTCACAAAGTTGTTCTAATGATAGTGCTTCGTAAGCTGGCAAGGTATACACACCATAATCTTTTAAGTTGTCTATCGCATGATGGTGTTTTTTCAACAAATTGTGGAGCCAGCAGTATGGGGATAACTCATCATTAAATGGCACACTAGCTTTTTCCATTCCGAGTTTCAAATTAGGCACCGAAAAGATGCGCAATTTGTTTTCCAGAATCTGAGAAATAAGTTTTTCGATTCGTCTTAATACTGCAGTCTTACCGGGTTCGTCGTAGCCATTCCAATTAATGACTTCGAAAGAATAGCGTTTGCATCCTCGGCAAACGGAATCCCCTAGGGAAGTAGTCGAGCATATTCCTATGCAGGGAGTTTTCGGATTATTCATCGATCGAATTCAGTGAACAGGTAGACATTTTGTCGTATCGCTGGATTAAGACTTTAACAAGTCTGCATCATTTGTAAACAGAGAAAAAATCTAGGTGCTAGGCAACTTATGACGCTGTCGAACGAGTCCACTAACTGGATTTTTTCTTGGATTTACAATACAATAGGCGCATGACTTAAACGACTGCCTTGGTATAAAACTGTCCGCAAATTTTGGATTTAAAGGCAGCCTGCTTAATAAATTCCGCCTGCAAGTGACTCCAGTAAAGCTTCTCTAACGTTTTTGCTTAGAATTAAATCCTTTACGCTTAACAAACTCGCTTAAAGGTAATTGAACGAGGAATTATTCGTGTTAGAAGAATATAGAAAACACGTAGCCGAACGTGCTGAACAAGGTGTGCTACCGAAACCTCTCTCGGCAGAGCAAGTTGCTGGCCTGGTGGAATTGTTAAAAGCACCTTCCGCAGGCGAAGAAGAATTTATTCTCGATCTTATTTCCAATCGTGTGCCGCCCGGCGTTGATGAAGCGGCCTATGTTAAGGCAGCATTTCTTTCTGCCATCGCAAAGGATGAAGATAAATCTCCGCTCATTGATAAAAAGCTAGCGGTAGGCCTATTAGGTAGCATGCTTGGTGGTTACAACATTACCACTCTGGTTGAATTACTTGATGCAACGGAACTAGCGGCGAAGGCCGCAGATGAACTTTGTCATACTCTCTTAATGTTTGACGCCTTCCACGACGTTGCGGAAAAAGCTAAAAATGGTAATAAAGAAGCGAAAAGGGTTTTAAATTCATGGGCCAATGCTGACTGGTTTACTAAGAAGCCCGAAATCCCAAAAAAACTTACCGTAGCTGTTTTTAAAGTGCCGGGGGAGACAAATACCGATGACCTTTCTCCTGCCCAGGATGCTTGGTCAAGACCGGACATCCCCTTGCATGCGAAAGCCATGTATAAAAACCCGCGGGAAGGCGTTACTGATGCTGAAGCACAAATTAATGAGCTAGAAGAAACTGGTTTTCCCGTAGCCTTGGTTGGCGATGTTATGGGCACAGGCTCATCCCGCAAGTCCGCAACAAATTCCGTACTCTGGTATATCGGTGATGATATTCCCCATATTCCTAACAAACGTGACGGCGGTGTGTGTATTGGTGGAAAGATTGCCCCAATCTTTTTTAATACCATGGAAGATGCTGGGGCCCTGCCCTTCGAGTGTGACGTTGATGGTTTAAACACAGGCGACATTATCGATATTGATGTATACGCTGGGAAAATTACTCGCCATGATTCCGGTGAGCTGGTCACAGAGTTCGAACTAAAAACTGAAGTGTTATTGGATGAAGTACGTGCAGGTGGACGGATTCCACTAATTATTGGACGCGGCCTTACTCAACGTGCCCGGGATGAGCTAGATCTTGGGTCGTCAGACGTATTCCGATCACCAGTTCAAGCTCAAGAATCAGAGAAAGGCTATACTCTCGCACAGAAAATGGTTGGTAAGGCTTGTGGCCTGGAAGGTGTCCGCCCTGGAAGTTACTGCGAACCAAAAATGACTACGGTAGGTAGCCAGGACACTACCGGCCCAATGACCAGAGACGAATTAAAAGATTTGGCCTGTCTTGGTTTTTCTACAGACCTGGTTATGCAATCTTTCTGCCATACCGCCGCTTATCCTAAGCCAGTAGATATTGAAACCCAGCATACCCTTCCGGATTTTATTCAGACTCGCGGTGGCGTTTCCCTACGTCCAGGTGATGGTATTATTCATTCCTGGTTAAATCGCATGTTGCTACCGGATACTGTCGGTACCGGTGGCGATTCCCATACTCGCTTTCCAATTGGCATTTCTTTTCCAGCAGGTTCAGGCTTGGTTGCATTCGCCGCTGCCACAGGAGTCATGCCCTTAGATATGCCTGAATCAGTTCTCGTCCGGTTTGAGGGCGAAATGCAGCCAGGAATAACACTGCGTGATTTAGTAAATGCCATTCCGTTTGCGGCAATTCAATCCGGTGACCTCACAGTAGAGAAGAAAGGAAAGAAAAATATTTTTTCAGGCCGGATTCTCGAAATCGAAGGTCTCCCCAATCTTAAAGTCGAACAGGCATTTGAACTTTCCGATGCTTCCGCCGAACGGTCTGCCGGTGGTTGCACCATTCGACTGGATAAAGAACCCATCATCGAGTATTTCAAATCGAACATTACGTTACTCAGGTGGATGATCGATAAAGGATACCAAGATGCTCGAACGCTGGAACGAAGAGCAAGAGCGATGGAAGAGTGGTTAGAGAATCCTGTATTAATGGCTCCAGATAGTGACGCCGAGTATTACAAAATTATTGAGATCGATCTCAATGAGATTAAAGAGCCTTTGCTGGCTTGCCCTAACGACCCAGATGACATCAAACCGTTATCAGCCATACAAGGCACAAAGATAGACGAAGTGTTTGTCGGTTCTTGCATGCTCAATATCGGAAATTTTCGAGCAGCAGCTGAAGTATTGAAACAAGTTGAGCCTCCTTTACCTACACGGTTATGGATCGCACCTCCAACCAAAATGGACGAACATCAGCTTAAAGAAGAAGGTGTCTATAATATCTATGGGGTTTCCGGCGCTCGACTTGAAATGCCCGGATGTTCGCTATGCATGGGTAATCAGGCACGAGTCGCTCCAAATTCTACTGTGGTTTCTACATCGACTCGTAACTTCCCCAATCGCCTGGGACAAGGAGCCGATGTATTCCTTGCTTCAGCAGAATTAGCAGCAGTGAGCTCAGCAATGGGTAAGATTCCGAATATGGAAGAGTACATGTACTACATGAAAACTGTCGATACGATGAAGGGTGATATTTATCGTTACCTTAATTTCAATGAGATTCAAAGTTTTCAAGAATCAGCCGAACGAGCTAAGAATATTCCTTTAACAAATATACAAGGAATTGCTTAATCATCAGTTAATGCATGAATAAATGAAAAAGGTGGGCAGACACCCATTTAATATCGTTAATTATAACTGCTAATCAAATCGAACTCTTCTCTACTATTTCATAGACATCTTTTGATAAATCCGCACTCGCCTTAATACGATTCAACTGTGCCTGCATTAAAGCTTGTCTATTGCTATCGTATTTTTTCCATTTAGTCAGCGGCGTAAGCAAACGAGCGGCAATTTGTGAATTCAGTTTATCTAATTCTAAGATCCGATCCCCAAGGAATTCATAGCCTTTTCCACTCTGCTGATGGAATCCTATATGATTTTGGCCGCAAAATGCACCGATGAGCGAGCGCACCTTGTTAGGGTTTTTCATATCAAAGGCTTCATGAGATAACAACGATTCGACTTTATTTAGAGTCTTGGATAACTGGCATGTCGCCTGGATAACAAACCACTGATCTACCACCAGAGGTTCGTATTGCCATTGTTTATAAAAAGTATCTAATGCCTGAACTCCTAATTTCTGCCCTTTTTCACAAGAGCTGTTTACTAGTTGTCGCAGCGCTGCTGCCCTATCAGTCATATTGTTTGCAGTATTAAATTGCCTATAACAAGTATCGAGCCAATCTGAATCTTCGGTTCTTACCAAGTAACTTAGAGTCAAATTCTTTAATGCCCTACGAGCAATAGAAGGGGCATCGGCTTTATAGGGCTCGCCCAAGTTTGTTTTGTTAAAAATCTGAGCAAATAAATCCTTTAATTCTACAGCCAGGTGATTTGCCAGCGACTCTCGCACGCGATGAATAGCATCGACATCCGCTACTTCTGCTTGTTCTATTAAGAAGCCTTCAGTAGGCAGGGCAAGTAGATGGGCCACCATAGCCTGATCTATCGTGTCATCATGCACAGCATTCTTGAGCACACCTTTAAAAGCGTCTTCAATAATTACTGGCACCGCCGTTGACTCTGATTGTTGTAATTCATTTATTACATCGATGGCAAGAAGTTGAGATGCATTCCAACGATTAAAACCATCACTGTCGTGAATCATAAGGAAAAATAATTCTTCCCTGCTGTAGGGGTATTCCATTCTTACTGGCGCACTGAGGCTTCTGAGCAAGGAGGGGATTGGCTTCTGCATGATATTCTCAAAAACGAATTCCTGACTTGCCTCAGTTACTGGTAGAACCAAATCAGCTACATCTTTAGTACTTTTCTGACCGTCTAACTGCAAAACCAGCTCATTCCCTTGTTGATCGAGAAGCCCAATCCTCAACGGGATATAAAATGGTTCCTTTTTCGTCTGACCTGGAGACGGTGGGCAGGTTTGCAGTACTTTGAGCCTGAATTTGTTTTCACGTTCAATATAGTCACCCATAATATTAAGTTTTGGAGTACCAGCCTGGCTATACCAACGACGAAACTGGTCTAAACTAATTCCACTAGCATCTTCCATTGCCTTTACAAATTCTTCCGTGGTCACTGCCTGGCCGTCATGACGATCGAAATACAGGTCAGTGCCTTTACGAAAATTACTAGCACCTAGAATCTGACTAATCATGCGAACAACCTCAGCGCCCTTTTCGTAAATAGTTACCGTGTAAAAGTTAGAAATCTCCATATAAGAATCAGGGCGCACGGAATGGGCTAGTGGCCCAGCATCTTCTGCGAACTGCACAGTTTTGAGAAAAGCGACGTCTTCCACTCGCTTGACTGTTCTTGAGCCCATGTCCGCAGAGAATTCTGCGTCCCTAAATACAGTAAATCCTTCTTTTAAGCTCAGCTGAAACCAATCGCGGCAAGTAACCCGATTACCGGACCAGTTATGAAAATACTCATGGGCCACTACCGCTTCTACCCGCTGAAAGGCGGCGTCCGTTGTAGTTTGTGGATTAGCCAGAACACACGAAGTGTTAAAGATGTTTAAACCTTTGTTTTCCATCGCTCCCATATTGAAATCATCGACGGCGACGATCATGAAAATGTCCAAGTCATATTCACGCCCATAAATTTCTTCATCCCAGCGCATGGCATTTTTGAGAGACAACATGGCATGGTCACATTTATCTAAATCTTTTGCTTCGACAAAGATTTGCAATGTAATCTCGCGACCACTGCAGGTAGTAAAGCTGTCATCGAGACTAACTAAATCGCCCGCTACTAACGCAAAGAGATAACTGGGTTTTTTAAAAGGATCCTGCCATTTCACCCAATGCCGATTGGAATCATTATCATCCTCTCCTCTAGCAACGTTATTACCGTTGGAAAGTAGTACCGGGTACCTAGACTTTTCTGCGATGATCTTAGTAGTAAAAGAAGACATCACATCGGGACGATCTAAGTAATAGGTAATGCGCCTAAAGCCTTCAGCCTCACATTGCGTGCAAAACATTTTCTTTGACTTATATAGCCCTTCTAAGGCTGT
>JBJLER010000040.1:0-9332 GCA_045565735.1 Pseudohongiellaceae bacterium | reverse complement strand
GATCGAATCAAAAATGGAAAATCAGTAATTGTTTTTCCTGAGGGGTCACGATCTCCAGCAGGGTTGATTAAACGATTTTCACGGGGCGGCGCGAAGTTAGCTGTCGCTGCCGGGGTCCCTATCATTCCGATCTCTCACAATGCAGGCGATTGTTGGCCGCCACGCGAATTCATTAAGCGGCCGGGATTTATTCGGGTAACAATTGGAGAGGCGATCGGCACTATGGGCCGCAGTGCCAGTGACTTAACCGATGAAGCAGAAAATTGGATTCGAAATAGTTACCAGGAAAGTCGAACTTAGATATCCAAGTTTTCTGCTGCCAGCGCATTGTCTTCAATAAATTCTCGACGGGGATCTACCTGGTCTCCCATCAGAGTATTAAAAACTTGATCGGCACCGATGGAGTCTTCGATAGTCACTTGCAACATGCGTCTAGTTTCTGGGTTCATTGTAGTTTCCCAGAGTTGATCAGGATTCATTTCTCCCAATCCCTTATAGCGCTGCAAGTAATGGCCTTTCATTGCATCGTTCATTAGCCATTCAATGGCTTCTGCGAAACTGAAAATTGCGTGGCTGCGATCTCCGCGTTTCACATAGGCGCCTTCTTCAACTAAGCCATCCAAGGTATCGCCTAATTCTGCTAGCGCCTTGTATTCCCCTGAATGAAAGAAATCCGCGCTAAAGGAATACACTTTTTCCAGCCCGTGGAGATTCAAGGTTGCTTGCGGTAAAAATGTATGTCGTTCTGGGTCTTCGGATGCCTGTAAAGTGTAGTTCGCACTTACTCCTGGATGTTGAGTTTGAAGACTCGTGGTAAGTTCGCTCAACCAGGCTTCCACTTTTTCTTTGGATTTCAAATCTGTCTCGGCGAGAGACTTAGTAAAAATCATAGCCTCTAACACCTCAGTTGGATAAAGGCGCGCCAATCGGCTGATGATTGCGTAGGATTCATTAAATTGTTTTACCAGTGACTCTAAAGAGTCGTCCGCAATTCCAGGCGCCTCTTTATTTACATGCAAACTTGCTCCTTCCAATGCAATTTGCGTTTGATAATTTGCGAGCTCGGTATCATCTTTTAGATATTGTTCCTGCTTACCTTTGCGAATCTTGTAGAGAGGAGGCTGTGCAATATAAATATGGCCACGCTCTACCAATTCGCGCATTTGCCGGAAGAAAAAGGTTAGCAATAAAGTACGAATGTGAGAGCCGTCAACGTCGGCATCAGTCATGATTATAATACTGTGGTAACGCAGCTTTTCTGGCTCGAAATCTTCATTGCCAATGCCACAACCCAACGCCTTAATTAAGGTTCCCACCTCAACAGAACTTAACATCTTGTCAAATCTTGCTTTCTCTACGTTTAAAATTTTACCTTTAAGAGGTAAAACTGCTTGGTTTTTGCGGTTCCGGCCTTGTTTGGCAGATCCGCCTGCCGAATCACCCTCCACGATGTAAATTTCAGAGAGTGCTGGGTCTTTTTCTTGGCAATCCGCCAGCTTTCCAGGTAGGCCTGCAATATCCAGAGCCCCCTTACGGCGGGTCATTTCACGTGCTTTGCGCGCAGCTTCCCGTGCTCGAGCAGCATCAATCATCTTATTTACAATAAGTTTCGCATCTTGTGGGTTTTCCATCAGAAAATCATTGAAATGGCCACCCATTTCTTGCTCGACCACCCCTTTTACTTCTGATGAAACCAGTTTTGCCTTAGTTTGAGATGAGAATTTAGGGTCTGGAACCTTCACAGAGATGATAGCCGTTAGACCTTCACGGGCATCATCGCCTGTTGTGACAACTTCTTTCCCTTTTTTATTTGCCAACTCCTTGTCAATATAGCTTTTGAGCACTCTAGTTAGAGCTCCGCGAAAGCCGGCAAGGTGCGTTCCGCCGTCACTTTGGGGAATATTGTTGGTATAGGGAAAGATGTTTTCTTGATAAGAATCATTCCACTGCAATGCTACTTCTACGGTAATGCCGTCTTCTTCGCGCTCTGCAACGAAGTGAAATAGCTTATTGACCGTATTCTTGTTTGTATTTAGGTAATCTACGAATGCCCGCAGCCCTCCTTCATATTTATAGAGGTCTTCCTTGCCCGAGCGCTCATCGGCGAGCTTTATGGCAACCCCGGCGTTAAGAAACGCTAACTCACGAAGCTTTTTCGCCAGAATGTCGTAGTGGAATTCCACATTGGTGAATGTGTCTGCAGATGGCTTGAAATGGCACTCTGTGCCGGTGCTTTTAGTCTCCCCAACTACCGCTAAAGGCGCCTTTGGAACACCATGCCCGTAATACTGCTCATGTACCGCGCCGTCTCTGCGAATAGTGAGTTTTAACTCTTCTGATAATGCATTAACCACGGACACTCCAACACCATGGAGGCCGCCGGAAACTTTATAGCTATTGTCGTCAAATTTGCCTCCTGCGTGGAGCACGGTCATGATGACCTCAGCAGCAGACACTCCTTCTTTGTGCATTTCCGTGGGAATGCCGCGGCCATTGTCCGATACGGTGATTGTTTCGCCGACATGAATGGTGACTTCGATCTCGTCGCAGAATCCGGCCAGTGCTTCGTCAATTGAGTTATCAACAAGCTCAAACACCATATGATGGAGGCCAGTTCCATCGTCCGTATCACCAATGTACATTCCTGGGCGTTTTCTTACTGCATCAAGCCCTTTTAGTACCTTAATACTGTCCGAATTGTAGTCAGTTTGAGACTCTTCAGTCATGCAAAATCTCCGGGCAAAACAAGCATTTCTTTACCGTTAATTTATCTGATAAAAAATCGAATAAATTAATTAAAAATCAAGCCGTTATTGTACCACGTTCCACGTGGAACGTGCTCATTGCGAGGGGATTTTGAAGGCTGTCTTTGACGGAATTTAGCTCTACACAGGTAACGAACAACTGGCTGTCGAGAGCTAACAAATTTTCCAGGATTTTTGCTCTATTTTCCTTGTCTAATTCCGCCGGTAGGTCATCCACAAGGTAAATACATCGATCCTGGATGGCGTTGGCATATAGACTACCTTGGGCAATCTTGAGTGCGCTGACCAAGACTTTCTGTTGTCCCCGTGATAGCACATCTATCGCCGGAGACTGGCCAACCTTTACAACGACATCTGCCCGATGGGGACCATTTTGAGTTGCCCCGTATTTGAGATCCTGGTGGCGAGCGGATTGCAATACTTCTGCGAGCTCAATTTTAGAATCCCAACCGCGATTGTACTCTAAGGAAAGGGCTTCAATAGCATTTTCTGCCGCTATGGACTGGTAGATTTCATTGAAAGCAGGAAGGAAATTATCAAAATAGCGCTTTCTCGCTAAATCTACGGCTGCAGCAGCCTGGCACAATTCCACATCCCAGGCCTGAAGTTGCTGCTCATCCAGTCTTTGCGCCCTTAACAATTGGTTGCGATTGGCAATGCATTTGCGAGTAACTCGCCAGTGTTTTAGGAAGCTATGTTCCACGTGAAACACTCCCCAATCCAAAAAGCGACGCCGCGACTTAGGGCCGCCTTCAAGTAATAAGAACGAACTGGCATCCAAAACCTGAACCGGCAGCAGCCTCGCAACAGCATCCCAGTTTTTTTGAGATTCCATGTCGAGTTTCAATTGCGGATTTTGACGCCTAGGCTTTGCCAGGCCAATTCTTCTGCCAGCTGAATCTTGTGCATAGATGGATAACTCAGTTGCCTCGTGATTAATCAATGAAATTGTTTTTGACGTCCGGAAAGACCTTCCAGAACTCAATAAATGCAAAGCCTCGAGAATGCTGGTTTTCCCGCTGCCGTTTTCTCCGTGAATTAGATTCAATTTGGGGTGGGGTTCTAGTTCTGCTACCAGGATGTTCCTAACGGATCCAATTCTGAACAGACTAAGGGCGCTCACGGTTCCAAAACTGCTCGCACGGTATTTTTACAAGCGCATTGGCATAACGACATACAGAGCGTCTGATCCTTCATCAGCCTCTAACAATGCGCTGCTATTGGGGTCTGAGAGCGTGATTTTCACCTTTTCACTACTCAACGTAGATAAAACATCGATGAGATAGCTCACATTGAAGCCAATTTCCAAGCCTTCTGCATCATAATCAACGGATACAACTTCTTCTGCTTCTTCCTGCTCTGGATTGTTTGCGAGAATCCGCATTTCTCCACTAGATAGAATTACCCGGACTCCACGATACTTTTCATTAGACAGAATTGATGCCCGCGAAAAAGCCTGGCGGAGTTCCTGACAGTCACCAATCAAGATTCGATCTCCACCTTTTGGCAGAACGCGGTTGTAGTCTGGGAATTTTCCATCGACCAGTTTCGACGTGAATGTGAATTCTGTAATAGCGGCACGAATATGGTTCTGACCAAAAGTAAGCTCGATGTCTCCACCTTCGTCCGAGAGCAAGCGAGCCAATTCCATGATGCCCTTTCTCGGCAATATGAGCTGCTGGGTTTCCTGAACAGTTGAAGCCAGGTTCAATGTTTCCATCGCTAGGCGATGGCCATCGGTAGCCACTACGCGAAGAAAATCTGTTCCTACTTCAAACAACATGCCATTGAGGTAATAACGCACATCTTGCTGAGCCATCGCGAAGCTGGTGGCATCGAGCAGCTCGCGCAATTTCGCTTGAGTGATGGTGATAGAATATGCATCTGGTTCTTCGTCAACGCTAGGGAAGTCGGTGGCAGGAAGCGTAGTAAGTGTAAACCGACTTCTCCCGCACTTGAGTTTCAGCTTGTTGTCGGCTACTGAGATTTCCAAGCTGGAATCATCGGCCAAGGATTTACAGATATCTAAGAGCTTTCTTCCGGGGACTGTGATTTCTCCGTCCTTTGAAGATCCCTCGGTTTGAGCTCTGCCTATCAACTCCACTTCCAAATCGGTGCCGGTGAGTGATAGCTCACTCCCTCTCAAAACCAACAATACATTAGATAGTACCGGAAGAGTTTGGCGACGCTCGACCACACCACTGACCATCTGTAACGGCTTAAGCAGTGCTTCGCGAGAAATTGAAAATTGCATCTACTAAATAATTCCTTTGGTTATCAATATGTTGCTAACTCGAGAGTGAGCGCAAGAGATTATTGTAATCTTCCTGGATATCAGTGGAGCTATGGCGCAGCTTATTAATCTGCTTGCAAGCGTGAAGGACAGTGGTGTGGTCTCTACCACCGAAGGCATCACCGATTTCCGGTAGGCTATGGTTGGTTAGCTCCTTCGATAGAGTCATGGCAACTTGTCTTGGTCTCGCTATGGATCTATTGCGTCGCTTCGATAACATGTCAGCCATCTTGATTTTGTAATACTCGGCAACCGAACGCTGAATGTTGTCTATAGTGACTAGCTTGTCCTGCAATGCAAACAAGTCTCTTAGTGCTTCTTTAATCAGCTCTAGGTCGATTTTTTCACCTTTGAAGTTGGCGTGGGCAATTACCCGCTTCAAGGCTCCTTCTAATTCTCGCACATTCGACCGCAGCCGCTGGGCTATAAATAGCGCCGCATCATAGGGCAATTCCACGTTACAAAGCTCGGCCTTATTAATCAGAATTGCCGCCCGCGTTTCTAGTTCCGGCGGCTCAACCGCGACCGTCAGCCCCCAACCAAAACGAGATTTAAGCCTTTCCTCAAGGCCGTTGATCTCCTTATGGAACCTGTCACAGGTAAGAATGATTTGGTGTCCACCTTCTAATAGCGCATTGAATGTGTGAAAGAACTCTTCCTGAGAACGCTCTTTGCCAGCGAAAAACTGAATATCATCAATTAGCAGGGCATCTACCGAACGATAAAAGCGCTTAAATTCACTAATAGCGTTCAGTTGCAGCGCTGAAACCATGGTTGCCACAAATGTTTCTGAATGCAGATATACGACCTTTGCATCGGGCTTTTTGGCCACTAAATAGTTGCCAATAGCATGCATTAAGTGAGTCTTTCCTAACCCAACACCGCCGTAGATAAATAGGGGGTTATAGGCATACCCAGGATTCTCTGCGACCTGTATTGCCGCGGCCCGAGCCAGCTGATTGGATTTGCCTACTATGAAATTATCGAAATTATTTTCTGGATTCAGTGCTCCCCGGTGGCTCAATTTGCCCTCGATTACGATATCCATGTTTCGACGTTCTAACTTCCCGTTGGGCAAAATTGGATCAAGCTGGGAAGGCTGTTCTCCTGGGCTTTTCGCCTCAGATTTAAAGGATGCAGGCGTTACAAGCGCCCGCTTCTCGTTATTAACCACAGCGGTTCCTACACTAGAATTTCTCTTCATGTTTTCGCTTTCTTGTTCGCTTCTAGCACAAACGATCAAATCGATACGCGCTGAACTGCCGCTAGCCTCACTCACTAACTCTTTGATTCGATCTAAAAATTTACTTTTAACCCAATCCAAGATGAAGCGATTGGGTGCAGCTATACAAAGAATGTCTTCTTTGATCTCTGCCTTTAAAGGTCTAATCCAAGTGTTAAATTGCTGTGAGGGGAGTTCTGTTTTTAAACAATCAATACAATGCTGCCAACTTGCCACTACCACTGTCACTACCCACAGGTTTTACTTTCTATTTGAAGCAGTAATTCTAGCGATTGAGTAATGAGTTATCCACTGTTGGAAAGGCTCAAAAATGGTTTTTTGAGCTTAATTTTTTCTGTTGTATTTCAATATGTTGTGGGCTTTTTGCTAATAAATACCGAGTCGAAAAGTGCAACAAAAAACAGCTTCAAACCCAAGGCTGTTGATAAAAACATTGTGGATAACTTGTGGCTAACCTTTGATTAAATCTTGGCAGTCAGTATTCTTAAATTCAGCAACAAAATTTTGGTATCGAATTAAGAAGCATTAGGTCTGTTCCTTACCTTGATTACATTGAAACTTTGCCACAAAACCAATAGAATTCGCCCTCTTTTGGACCAGCTCGGTTCACGATAGCAATTCTGGAATTTCAGTTATGAAAAGAACTTTTCAACCCAGCGTCTTGAAGCGTGCTCGCACTCATGGTTTTCGTGCACGTATGGCGACCAAGGGTGGGCGCCTTGTTCTGAAACGAAGGCGCGCAAAGGGACGCGCTAAGCTCTCTGCTTAATTCACTTTTCTCCCTTTTGAAAAGAGAACACAATTGGCTGAGTTTGGCTTTCATAAAGATTCTCGGCTACTGAATGCCGCCGACTACAAGGCTGTATTTGATAATGCTCAATACAAAGTTTCCTGCCGTCACTTCTTAATACTTGCTGTTTCTAATGAAAGTGGCGCTAAGCGATTGGGCATGGTGATAGCGAAAAAGAATGTGGGAAAGGCAGTCCAACGCAACAGGATCAAGCGGCAAATTCGAGAGTCTTTTCGCAAGGCCCGTCACAGAATAGATCCATTGGACGTTGTTGTGCTCGCTCGCAAAGATGTTGATAAACTGCGCAACCCACAGGTAGTGGTTAGTTTGAATTCACTGTGGTGTGACCTTGAAAAAAAACTGTTAGGCACAAGTTAAGCAAGTTAACTAGGAAACCAAGCCAATGATCAAATCACTACTAATCCGGTTAATTACTCTTTATCAGCTCACCTTGAGTTTTCTCATCGGCAATCAATGTCGATTCCATCCGACTTGCTCCCAATACACCAAAGAAGCCATAGAACAGCACGGCAGTTTTAAAGGGTCTATGTTGGGGGCAAAACGAATTTGCAGTTGTCATCCTTGGCATGAGGGTGGATACGATCCAGTTCCCGAAGCAGAAGAAGTGACGAGTCTTTTATAGGAACTCTGCATAATGGATCTCACGAAATTTTTCTTATACACATCCCTGGCTGTTATTACCTATTTAATGTTGTTGGAGTGGCAGGAAGACTATCCCCCATTGGTGGGTGGAGGCGCCCAACAACCCACCACCTTACAAATTCCAGAAACACAAACTGCGCCGGTCAGTGATATCCCAACAGAAGTTCCAACTACGGCACCGAGTGCAACCCTTAATGAGCCAGCCCAGTCGACTGTATCTACCAGCCCAATTGTTGGAACTTCTCGTTTAATAGAAATCGAAACCGATACTTTGGAATTAAAAATCGATCTCAACGGAGGCGATATTATTCAGTTAGCATTGCCTCAGTACTTGAAGCAATTAGATGTTACAGATGACCCCTTTGTAATTTTAGAATCCAACCAAGACAGAAGCTATGTGGCGCAGAGTGGTCTTATCGGTACGAATGGAATCGACAGTGCTGGCAGGGCAGCCTATCGAACTGCGGCTACAAATTATCGATTAGCAGATAACGAAAATACCTTAGTGGTAGATTTGATTGCACAAGATACACAACCGGATGTTCGAGTAATTAAACGTTACGCCTTTGCACGGGACAGCTATTTGATCGACGTTACTTTTATTGTGGAGAACCAGTCTCCTGACAATTGGCAAGCTAATGCCTTTGGTCAGATAAAACGGGATAGCTTTGAAGACCCCGGCAGCGCTGGTGGTTTTGGACGAACTTATCTGGGCTTCGTTACTACTTCAGATGATGATTCTTACATCAAAATCGAATTCGATGACATTGACGAAGCAACCCAAACTGTAGAAATGAATGGGGGCTGGATTGGGTTTAGCCAGCACTATTTCCTCTCCGCTTGGATCCCAGTTGCAGACATACCGAATCGGTTTACTACACGTAAGAATGATATCAATCAGTATTTTGGTGAATTCACCAGTGCTGCCTTTGCTGTTGCACCCGGTGCAATCGGTGAACACACTATCCAATTTTATGCAGGACCAAAGGATCAGTACGCGTTGGCAGAGATGTCGCCTAATTTGGATTTGACCATCGATTATGGGTTTCTATTTCCTTTAGCAGCTCCAATTTATTGGTTGTTAACTCGTATTGATTCAGTAATGGGCAATTATGGTGTCTCTATTGTTCTGCTCACCTTTCTTATGAGGGCGCTGTTTTACAAACTTTCTGCCACCCAGTACAAATCTATGGCTGGCATGCGGCGCTTAGCACCCAAGATGCAGCAACTTAAAGATCGTTATGGTGACGACCGTGCGGGCTTACAAAAAGGAGTGATGGATCTTTATAAAAAGGAGAAAATAAACCCCCTTGGTGGGTGTTTGCCAATGCTGGCGCAAATGCCGGTTTTCATCGCACTCTATTGGGTGTTATTGGAAAGTGTTGAATTAAGACACGCGCCTTTTGTTGGATGGCTAATAGATTTATCGGTGCGGGATCCTTTCTTCATTCTTCCTTTATTAATGGGCGCAACAATGTTCCTGCAAACCAAAATGAGCCCGGCTCCGCCTGACCCCATGCAAGCTCGGGTTATGCAAATCATGCCAATAATGATGACATTATTCTTTCTTTGGTTCCC
>JBJLER010000039.1:0-9347 GCA_045565735.1 Pseudohongiellaceae bacterium | reverse complement strand
CAATTTTGATTGCCTGACTAGCTGGAATGAAGGCGAAGAATTTCCCTCCCTCGGTATTGGCCACTTCATTTGGTTTAAAGCAGGCCAAGTTTCTCCCTTCGAAGAAACTTTTCCGGCATTACTCAATTACTATCAGGAAAGATATGTCGAAGTTCCCTCATGGATAATAGAGGACATGCATTTAGATTCACCCTGGCAATCGCGAGAAGACTTCTATAGGGAATTTGATAGTGAACAATCCCGAGAACTACGCAGATTTCTTGCAGACACCAAACCGATTCAAATAGATTTCATCGTACAGAGACTCAGCGACTCACTGGATGATATCGTTGTTTCTTTTCCGATTGACCAACAAACAAAAGTTAGACAGTCGCTTAATACACTCGCTCACAGTCATCCCCCCTATGGACCCTATGCGCTAATCGACTACGTTCATTTTAAAGGGACTGGACTCACGCCCAGTGAACGCTATCAAAATCGGGGCTGGGGACTTAAGCAGGTAGTTGCCGCGATGGAAAATTCTCCAATGACCCTCTACAGTTTTGTGCAGGCTGCCAAACAGGTCTTAAGTGACAGGGTTAATAACGCCCCTCCAACAAGAAATGAACAAAGATGGTTGTCGGGTTGGCACAAACGAGTGGAGACTTATCTACCTCCGTAATAATTTTACTTTCCAAGCTTGCCGCTTAAGAAACTTAGCTATACCCTTCACGCTCTTTAACAAGTACCTTCACCAAACATGAGTTTCGAGCGCAAAAATATTGCCAACATGCAGGGCTATGTTCCAGGTGAACAACCGAAGGCCTCCACAGTCATTAAGCTAAACACAAATGAAAATCCCTATCCTGCCAGTCCTACCGTGGCTGATGCATTGGCAAAAATTCGCCTGGAAGATTTGCGGCGCTATCCACAAGCAATAGCAGAAGATTTTCGACAGATCGCAGCGGATGTTCACGGTGTCGATGCTGAAAACATCATACCCACCAATGGGGGTGATGAATTACTACGGTTAGCCTTGACTACTTTTGTCGAAGTTGGCGACAAAGTAATTGTTACTCAACCTACTTATTCCCTCTATTCGGTATTAGCAGAAGTACAAAACTGCATCCTTGAAGAAATACCACTTAGGGATGATTGGTCTATACCCGCAGATTTTGCAGAATCCTTGATTCAATCACGAGCAAAAATGTGCATCCTGGTAAATCCTCATGCTCCGACCGGCCGTCTGTTATCTAGCGCTTATATAGAAAAACTAGCAAAAAATTTCGAAGGTGTGCTGGTTATCGACGAAGCCTATGTGGACTTTGTTGATCCCAAAGAGTCTTATAACTGCGTGCCACTTATCGACTCGCACGAAAACATTTTAATTCTCAGGACTCTTTCAAAGGGTTACGCACTCGCCGGCTTGCGTTTTGGTTACGGCATCTCCAATAAATCATTGGCGAATCCAATAATGTTTAAAACCCGAGACAGTTACAACACGGATTATTTATCTCAGATTCTGGCATGTGCCGCACTCCAAGCTCAGGACTATGCTCAGGCAAACTGGGAGAAGATTCGTAATTCACGTTCAGATCTTATTGCTGCTTTAAACGAGCTGGGTCTTATCACTGGTGCTAGCCAAACTAACTTCGTCCTGGTGCAGGTGCCAACTAATCACAGTGCAATAAACATCTCTCAAGCTCTGAAAGATCGGAATATTCTGGTGAGGCATTTTCAACAGCCCCGTCTGGAAGACAAACTGCGAATTAGCATTGGCACGGAAAAAGAGAACAAAGCGCTACTCGGCGCTCTCCGGGGCGTTCTGCAAGACTGATTTAATATTTCCCCCTCTTCTGACCGCACTTTAAGTAGGTTTGAAATAAGGATTGGCTCGATGCATGAAGCCCACTGACGTCACCGTATAAAAATTACCCGCAAACTGGAGATCTACTAAGATTACCCAGCTTCTCTAAATGTTGAAGCCAATAATACGTCAGGCGATGGCATCTTTCTTATCCTTGATGAGTATTTTCAAATCAGATAGAAATCAATAAACTCACAGAATCAAAACAGCAATCTCAACCCTGTTGCGGTTGACAATATCCTTAGCCGGGTTTAGAAATTAAAATACAGCTCCAATCCCTTAGCTAATTAGAAGATTTCGCCATGAGTGCTTCAGAAACGGAAGCGACAACGGAACGAACCTACTATTGCCCTGAATGCAAAAAACCGATGCGGCGCATCGACGGCAAGATGGGCCCTTTCTGGGGCTGCTGTGGCTTTCCGGAATGTCGAACCACACTCAATGATTTAGCGGGAAAGCCTTCAACTGAAATCGATGAACACTATCGCTGCCCTATTTGTACTCGCAAATTAGTCAAAGCAAAAAAGGGTAAAGGTGACTATTGGTTTTGTAGTGGCTATTCAAAGGGCTGTAAAGTTACTCTTTTAGATAATAATGGAGTTCCAGAACCTGCTCATCGCTGTCTAAGCTGCGGAAATTTACTCGTTAAACGCGAAGGAAAGAATGGTATGTTCTGGGGATGTAGTGAATTTCCGCACTGTAAAGCATCGTACTCTGACTTAAACGACGAGCCTGATTTTGATCTTTTCACTGTTAAACGTTCGTAAGAAGACCGCGGCCATCCTGGCCGGAATTTCTCTCGCCGCACTTTCCTTGTGGGGACTGTCCATGTGGCAAAGCATTTCGCTGGCTGAAATGTTAAGCATACTGGGTGGTACGCTAATCATGTTAAGCACAATTATGCTCGGCGCTTTTCTCTTCATCGCGTTGATAAAACTGTTATTGCGTGTCTGGCAAAAAGCTAGGTCCTCTAAAGCGACTGAAGACTGAACTCAGGGAATCGGCAACTCACGGGACATTATGTGGGCGTCTTCTCTACCCAGATTTCCAGCATAATAGTTCTTCCTTTCACCAATTACTGCAAATCCCATCGACTGATAAAGCGATATAGCAGCTTCATTAGTTGTTCTAACCTCGAGGAAGCACTCTGAAGCATGCAATTTGTATGCGCGATCTAATAACAAAGTGAATAACTTTCGCCCATATCCATAGCGTTGATAATTCGGATGTACACATAGTGTTAGTAAGTGACACTCACTGGTTGCTACCGACATGACTCCATGAGCTACTATCTTTTGCTTATTTGCTAATACCCAGCATTGATAGCCAGCCCTTAAGCAGTCGATAACGATGCGCTTGGTCCAGGGATGATCATAAGCTGCCGCTTCATTTTGTAAAACAATATCAACATCACTGTAGCGCATATTGCGAGCAAAGAACTGAAGCTGACTTTTGGACTGAGACAACATAAGGATATTTTAATTAGTTGACTGAATTCTCAACAGAACTGGTTGCAATTGGTGCCACGCATCTTTCTTTAAATCAGGAAAAGACAGCATAGACTGAAGGCTTTGAGTGATAGTAATAAAAGTATCTGAATTCTCGATCTGATAGTCGCGGCAATTTTCAGCCCTCTCCGGACCTACCAATAGATCATCAATAACTCCCACAAACACAATCAAATTTTTGAATCCATCCTGCTCCTGTCGTCCAGCAATAAACCCCTGCAGAGCTTGTTTGGCTGCGTTGGCAGAATCAGTTTCTTCCGTCAGCCCTTCGATTAGTGGCCAACTAAATAGTTCGGGAGATAATACTTCGACTTCAACTTCGATATTTAATGCACGCAAGATATTCCTTAGAAGATGCAAAGACTCATCCCGTGAATGCGCGGATTGTTGCAAAGGATATTCATCAATTACCGCAACAGAATCTGTTACACGGTAGTAACGAAGCGCGAACCGGAGCTCACCACTTTCTTCTACTTCTTTTATTTGTTCAGGCTGCGCAGCTTCAATGAGATCGACTTTTGCATCTGGGCCCGCCCGCACTGCTGCTTCCTGCTCTATCGACTCAGTTTCGGCACTTCCATTTTCTGCAATCTCCAGCTGTGTATCGGGGGCTTTGTTTTCCTCTTCTTGGACAGATGAACTATCAATTGGCAGAGTTTGACCCTCTTCTATCAGATCGAATTCATATGCCGGGGAAGGTTTTGCACCAGGCAAGATAGCTCTTGGGTAATAAACATCGATTCCCATGGCGCTCAAATAGACTTTTCTTTGTGACTCGTTCATGACAGGAATAACCAGAAACTACCAGTTAAATATACTCGCTTGCCCAGTCCTCAACAACAAATCTGAATTCTTCGGAATACTTGGCAGAGCAATTGAAGTTGCAAACTATTCATGATTGAATCCGCGTTCGTCATTTTTAAGGATAGCTTATGAAAGCCGTACTTTGCAGCTCTTACGGCCCACCAGAAAATCTCACTTTGGAAGAGATTGCCGAGCCTATTGCGGGTGAAGGCGAAGCATTAGTGGAAGTGTATGCTGCCTCTCTAAATTTTCCTGATGGCTTACAGATTCAAGGAAAATATCAGTTCCAACCCCCTATGCCATTTACGCCGGGCTCAGAAGTGGGCGGCAAAATTAAATCCGTTGGCCCTGGTTTGGAAGGATTTGATGTGGGAGACAGAGTCATGGCGACGCCAGGATTAGGAGGTTTGGCGGAAGAAGTCATCGTCAAGGAGGTCGGATTGCGCAAGATTCCAGACTCTATGGATTTCAGGACTGCAGCTAGCTTCGCCATGGTGTATACCACGTCTTACTACGCCTTAAAACAACGGGCGCAATTGCAAGCAGGTGAAACCTTATTAGTTCTTGGAGCCAGTGGCGGTGTTGGGCTTACCGCCGTGGAACTGGGCAAGCTTATGGGAGCAAAAGTTATAGCTGCCGCTAGCTCGGACGAAAAACTCGAATTCGTTAAACAACTCGAGCCCAATGAAATCGTTAACTATGGCGACGGTGAACTTAAAGAAAAAGTAAAAGCATTAACCAACGAGCAGGGCGCCGATGTAATTTACGACCCTGTTGGCGGTGATCTTTTCGATCAATGTTGTCGTTGCATCAATTGGAACGGACGCCTATTAGTTATAGGTTTCACCAGTGGTCGAATCCCGGAATACAAAGCCAACCTAGCACTGCTTAAAGGTTCTTCCATGGTTGGTGTTTTTCTTGGTCGGTTCCGTAAAGAAGAGCCCGCTGAGTATGAAAAGAATTTCCAGGAACTATTGGATATGTACGATCAAGGAAAGCTGAAGCCTTTGATCACCGAATCATTTCCGCTAGAAGAGCATGTAGCAGCATTTAATGTCTTCGTTGAAAGGAAGGTAATGGGCAAAGTTACCCTAGAAATAAAATCTGAGTAGTACCTAAATGCTGACTGAAGAAGAAATTCGTCAGGACCTGGCGAAACTAAAAGATATAGTCATTGCACATAAAGCTCCAGAAGCGCAACTGGCCATTCATCCGGAAACTATCAATGGTCAGGATTACGAAGTATTCACCAATGCTCCTCGTAATCTCAGCGAACTCTATGAACTCGGCCTGGCTGAACCGGACGAAACTTTCTTAGTTTACCTGGACGAACGATTTAGCTTTGCTGAGACCCTAGAAATGTCTCGGCGCATGTCTAGAGTGCTTATCGAGCAATACGGTATCCAGCATGGTGATCGGGTAGCGGTATGCGCTCGCAATTCCCCCGAATGGTGTTTGGCTTACATGGCAGCGACTATCGTGGGAGCAGTTATCGTACCCATGAATTCCTGGTGGAAAGGAGTGGAAATCGAATATGGTTTAAATGATAGCGGCACAAAATTGGTTTTTGTCGATCATTCCCGTTATCAGCAAATACTTCCCTATATCAACTCATTGAAAGTTGATCTCATTCAAATCAAACCGGAAGGTGGATCTTCATTTCCGGAGTTCTATTCTCTGATAGAAAACGTTACGCCCCTAAACAACGATGAAATCACAGCATTGAATGTAAACCCAGAAGACAATGCATCTATTATGTATACATCTGGTTCTACCGGCATGCCAAAAGGTGTGTTATCCACTCACCGCAATATCATTAACGCACTTTATACCTGGCTCTTCGTAAGAGAAATAAGTGAGATTCTGCGGCCAGAATTAGTGGAAGAAAATCCTGAATCCCAACCCGCCCTGTTATGCAATGTACCCCTATTTCACGTAACCGGCAGTCACGCTCAATTTCTCGCAAGCTTCGTGTACTTGCGAAAAATGGTGATGATGTACAAATGGGATGCGGAAAAAGCGCTGGAGCTTCTCGAACAGGAGCGCATTTCTGTTTTCCATGGTGTTCCCACGATGACCTGGGAAATAATGCAATCGGAAAAGTTTAACGAGACCGATTTGCGCAGCCTTCGCGGCGTACAAAGTGGCGGAGCGCCGCGACCACCTGAACACCTAAAGATGATGCTGGACAAGTTTCCAGAAAAAGCCATTCCAGGGCTGGGTTATGGTTTGACTGAAACCAATGCTATCGGCGCAATCATTTCCGGTCCTTTTTACGAAGCCAAACCACATAGTACCGGGAGACCAACTCCCCCAGTATCCGCAGTGATGATCGCCGACGAAGCTGGTAATGAATTGGCACCAAACGTGGTGGGCGAAATTTGTATAAAAGGTCCAACTGTCATGAAAGGCTACTGGAATAAACCAGAAGAAACGGCAGAAGTTTTAAAGAATGGTTGGTTTTACACCGGCGATATCGGTTTGCTGGATGATTTAGGCTTTCTGGTTATTCTTGATCGTGCAAAAGACATAGTAATTCGTGGCGGTGAAAATATTGGGTGCGCCGAAGTCGAATATGCGATTGCAGAGCACCCTTCAGTAAGTGAAGTTTCTGTCTATGGAATTCCTGACGAACGATTAGGCGAGATTGTAGTTGCAACTGTAATGCTGAAGCCGGAAGCAAAACTTATTGATGACGACCTTAAGGCATTCTTATCAGAAAGAATTGCTGCCTTCAAAGTTCCCGAGCAGTTCCATTTGCAGTATGAACAACTTCCTAGAATCGCATCCGGAAAAATCGCTAAGAAAGAGTTACGACAACTTACTCTGGAAAAATTAGCGCTTGTATAATTAAAAATATCCACCTCGTTTCTCTTCATCAATCTGTCACATTCCTTCCTTAGAGTGGCCGCCATTATGGTTTGGCTTCCCGGTATTATTTTTTGAAGATTTTATTGAAGAATAACCCCATGCTTAACGATAAAGAAATTGTAAGTAAATGAAATGGTAATACTCGTTCGTCAAAGAGCAATGAGGAAAGGAGAGGCGCCATGAAAGAGCAAAAGTGGGACGAAAGCTTAGAAAGCACCAAGGATTTTCTCGATCCGACAGGGGTATTGCCGGAGGAAGAAAAGGAAATTAGAGAAGCTGCCCCCAAGGCTAAATCTCATTTAACCGAGCTCCGTCGCCGCATCGAGGAACGCTTAGACACAAAGCGTATCGATCTCGACTATGAATTGGGCGACCTGGACGACACTGCAGAGAATCTGCAGTAATTGATTCCAGTAGCAAGAGCACCTGTTTTCCGGCGGGGAACGGACCACTTCCCTTCCTGAAAGCCTGCAGGCCGGTAATTAAGGCCTATTCAGCCTAATTTTATTTCCTGAGATTTATCGCATCTAGCCCTAACTACACTTATAAGGACGGCTAGCTCACAATATCGAACTCAACTTCACCGATGCCATCAATCACGGCATGAATACGATCACCGGGAGATACATTTGATACTCCTGAAGGTGTGCCGGTAAAAATCAAATCACCTGCTTTTAGCTCATAAAATTTCGACAACTCAGCGATAATTTCTGCAACCGACCAGATCATTTGATTCAGATCTGCGTCTTGTCTAATGTCATCATTTAAAGAAAGGGCAATTCGCCTATCACCAAGGTATTTGTCATCGAAAATGGGTGTGATTGAAGAAATCGGAGCCGACTGATCAAATCCTTTTGCTGTATCCCAAGGCCTGCCACTTTGTTTTGCCGCGGTCTGCAAATCTCTACGAGTCAAATCGATACCAACAGCATAACCATAGACACATTGCATCGCATCAACTGCTGCGATGGAGGTTCCACCACCACCTAGAGCAACTACGAGTTCTACTTCGTAGTGGAGATTGGTAGTCGCAGATGCAAATTTTACGTCGGCGTTGTTGATAACAATCGCGTCAGCTGGCTTACTAAAAAATACCGGCGGATTCTTTTTGGGGTCGCCACCCATCTCTTTGACATGATCTCTATAGTTTTGACCTACACAATAAATGCGATTAATCGGAAAGTTTTCATTAGACCCCTTTATAGGTACTGAAACGGTTGCAGGGGGAGTAAAAATGTAAGACATAGGGTTTCTGTCCTGATTTATTTTTAATTATTGCTGCTGACAACGCAAGCTAGAATACAACCCTGGCGTCAACTCGGTTTCCAATTCCGGAAACAAACTTAGACCCGAGGATTGTTGTATCGCATTTATTGAATCGATTTGATCGCAATAGTCTGCATGAATTGGTAAGTCCGCATCAAATACAAACGATGCATAATTGTTCTCGGTAGCGACTATCTTAAAGTAACGCGAAGGCAGACCTCCAACTAGCGAGCGTGAGTTTAAAGTTCCTTTGATTTCGTACAAAGGGCCGCTTATTACATACAACTCTTCTTCAGATGCTGCCAGCTCATTAATTGCCTGTTCCAGATTAGCCCAGGCACCGGCGCGCAAATCTGTTGGTAATGGTGCCATATTACTGAGATTATTAAGCTCTTCCCAAAAAGGCGTATCAGCGAAACTAGTCATTGGTGCCAACCTACCACGATCCTCAGAAGTGAAAACCACTTCATTAACTCGGTAGTCACGATCTTGTTCATTACTTAAGTCCGGCTGATCGAATAAAGGGACAATAAGATCGGATTCTTGAGTAATAGCATATGGTAAAAGCTCATCCTGTTGCCACCATCTTGGCAACAATGATGCAACTCCTATGGAACCTTGCATCACTCGATAGGCAACCCAATCCGCCAAACCATTGCCATTGTTTATCTCGGCTACATAGAGATGATGCACGACAATTTCAGTGTTAGTTACCGAGTTCTGAGGACAGCTGGCCATACAATGAGAAATATGAATGGTCTGACCGTAGCCATTCCATATAATGAATGTTAGCGAGACCAAACTAACCCATCGGGTACAAGTATTGCTGATGAACTTCATCACACTCCATAAATATCCCATCACTAAGGGAAACATCGAGGGCTGCAAGTGCGTCTACCTCGATTTACAATGTAAAGTCGATCTTTTTTTATATTTGCTTATTTGCGTTCAGGTAAACGCTCGACTCGACCTATCTCTTCTTCCCACTGCGACATGCCGCCTTGCATATGGGAGACATTGTCGATACCCATGGTTTTTAAAGAGAGTGCAGC
>JBJLER010000038.1:0-31503 GCA_045565735.1 Pseudohongiellaceae bacterium | reverse complement strand
TTAGAAGAACTTGAAGGCACCGCCAATCGCGTCGCGGTCGATGACAAGCGCATGATTAATTGCCGAGCTGACCTTAATCAACTGGTTCCTTTTAAATACGATTGGGCCTGGCAAAAATACCTGGATGGTTGCGCCAATCACTGGATGCCGCAGGAAGTTAACATGAACGCAGATATTGCGTTATGGAAAAATCCTAATGGTCTAACCGATGATGAGCGTCTAATTGTAAAACGTAATCTAGGCTTCTTTTCTACCGCGGATTCCCTTGTAGCAAATAATCTGGCATTAGCAATCTATCGTCTAATCACTAATCCAGAATGTCGCCAGTATATCTTGAGGCAGGCCTTTGAAGAAGCAATTCATACCCATGCTTATCAGTACTGCATCGAATCACTTGCCATGGACGAAAGCGAGATATTCAACATGTATCACGAGATTCCTTCTGTCGCTAAGAAAGCGTCCTGGGGCCTTAAATATACTCAGTCTCTAAGTGATCCGAATTTCAAAACTGGCACCATCGAAACCGATCAAGAGTTACTGAAAAATCTAATCGCATTCTATTGCTGTCTGGA
Organism: Pseudohongiellaceae bacterium; assembly: GCA_045565735.1. GTDB lineage: Bacteria > Pseudomonadota > Gammaproteobacteria > Pseudomonadales > Pseudohongiellaceae > UBA9145. Next base: position 30,931 of record JBJLER010000038.1, on the reverse strand, counting down.
AGGTATCTTCTTTTATTGCGGATTCACTCAAATCCTTTCTATGGGAAGACGCAACAAGATGACTGGTACTTCAGAACAATTCCAGTACATCCTTCGTGACGAATCTATGCACTTGAATTTCGGCATCGATATGATCAATCAGATCAAGCTAGAGAATCCACAGATTTGGAATGATGAAATGAGAGAGCAAGCCACTCAGATGATCCTGCAGGCTACTCAATTGGAGATCGAATACGCCCGCGACACAATGCCTCGTGGCGTATTAGGCATGAACGCAGCGATGATGGAAGAGTATTTGCAGTTCATTGCGAATCGTCGACTTGTACAGATCGGATTACCAGAACAATTCACGGGGGTATCCAACCCATTCCCATGGATGTCTGAAATTATGGATCTGCGCAAAGAGAAAAACTTCTTTGAAACACGCGTCATCGAATATCAAACCGGCGGCGCCCTCACCTGGGAATAAAGCAACACGACAAGGTATAGACAATTAGTAGTAGAACGGGGACTTTTTAATGAGCGAAGAAAAGCAATTTAAAAAACAATTCGATAACGATCCTGAGCGGACGCTAATTACGCTCGAACAGTTGAGTCAAACCATTGAAGTAATGACTAGTGTCGTAAATCGACTTCGTCAGCATCTCAGTGAACAGCTAAATGCCCAGATCGAAGCACAGCAGCAAACAAAAGTTAATCAGGAAAAAGCTCAGGTGGAAGCCAAGCAGTCAGAATCATCCGAGAATAAACAGGAACCTGTTTCTAAACAAAAAAACCAGCGAGAAAGCTTCGTTGTTGAAATTCGCCAACAGGAGAATGATCCAGTTCGAAAAAACACTAAGACACTGCACTAATTGCGCAGCCAGTGCTTTAGCGAGGCTTTGCATTAGCATCATTCTCGGTATGCCGTTGTCGCTTAGAGCGCAGCGGCATTTTTTCCGCCCGGTGAAAAGAATTTGTAATGACAATTAAAATAGGAGCAATCGTACTTGCAGCAGGTTTCAGCAATCGCTTCGGTAGCCTAAAACTCTGCGCAGAACTCAATAATGGATCTACAGTGTTTGAACAAACCTTGCAAAGAATCCGTGCATCGATATCCGAATATAAAGTGGTAACACGACCAGAAATCGCTCATCAATTGGACTCAGTTGAAACAGAGTTAAATATTTTCCACGATGCTGAAAAAGGAATGGGATCTACAATCGCGTTCGGCATTGGTCTCATCGACGACTGGGACGCGTGTTTAATTTGCCTCGCTGATATGCCCTTTATTCGAGAAGATACCTATCGCAGGCTTGCTACAGAGCTCACTAGTGAAAACATTGTCTCTCCTTTCCATGAGCAACAGGCAGGCAATCCAATGGGATTCGGCAGTAAGTTTTTCCCCGAACTTACCCAACTCAGCGGAGACTCTGGTGGCAAGCCAATTGTGCAGGCCCACAAAGCGTCCGTCGTCCGAGTGAGCATCGAGGAGCCAACCATTCTCTATGACATCGATACTCCACAAGATCTGGATAAATTTCAGGCGGCGCTTTCAAGTTAGATCGCAAATCCGCCATCAGCATTGCAGACGGCAAGCTAATAACCATAAAATCGATGGCAATCAGGTGAGGGCGCTATGGCTGTTAAGAAGATCAAAAACGAACCCGAACTTCTTAAGGAAGCGATTAGAATCGGTGCACGATATTTTGAAGCCAGAGGGGCCGGGAAATTCGAAGCTACTGATCACATCGATACTAAGGTAAGAGCAATTTATCTCCTGTTAGTAAAAGACAAAGTCATCCAACCATTAGCGAGTAAAGACGAAAATATACGCAATATGCGACACAAACTTGCCATTTGGATTTCTAAAAACTTACCCGTCGACCATCATTTGTTGCAGTGATTCCGTTCGTGACTAACCGTCTAATTAAGATTTATGTCTTGCTTCTTGGTTTCATTACTACCTCCCAGGTTTATAGTGACTCCATCAGTGCCGAAGCTGCCATGGAAGATCCGACCAACCCTTTAGTACTTCTAAGTACGTCTACCGGCGATATTTTTATTGAGCTTCTGCCAAACGAAGCGCCAAACAATGTAGAAAATTTCTTAGCTCTTGCTCATGGCGAGATTGAATTCGAAGACCCAAATTCCAATACTCGCTTTCAACCCAGATATTTCGACGGCATGCAATTTCATCGAGTTATTCCTGGTTTTGTAATTCAGGCTGGATCGCCTTTTTATAATCCACTGGGAGCCCCGGATAATTTATTAAGGGATGAGATTAATGCCAATTCATTAGGACTCGATCGCCTGCCGGTGATGGATGAACAAGGAAACTTCAATCCCATTTTAAATATTGGTAATCGAATTGAGTTTCATGATGTATTGTTAAAGCCTCTTCTCGATCAATTAAATATTGAAACCGAAACAAAGATGCTGGAACGCCAATACGAAGTACTGGAAGTATTGCAGGGATTAACAGTAAAAGAGGCATATGAGAATCAAGGGTATCGTTATCGCGAAAATACACCCACTCGTGGCGTTACTCGCGGTGTTGTTGCGCTTACTAATGCTGGTCCAGATCAGAACGGCCCTGAATTTTTTATAACCCTACAAGACTCACCGTGGTTAAGCGGCAAGCACACTGTAATCGGGAGAGTAGTAGAAGGAATTGAAACGGTGGATGCTATTGGGACTAACGAGGTCGACCCAATAAATCCATCCCGATTCGCCACGCTTATTTATTCGCTTCGTCGCATAAACTAATATAGTCCGAAATTACCCTGAAGCAGGGTATTCGCAGCCGCAACAAATCAAGATCTAGAGGATAAAATGTCTAAAAAATCGAAGAAACAAGCTGTAAAGGGTACCTGGGCTCTTTGCATTACGGCAGGGCTCATCGTCGGCGTCGGCGTAGGCCCCTTACTGGGTAGCGTACTAATAACATCACTTATAGGCGCGGCTCTAGGTGCTGGCGCCGGCTACTATTTCACTCACCAAAAGAATCGTACGAAACATTAAAATCTTTTCCCTATCTATAGCCGAAGCACATTAGCAACCAGTTTATTATTATCGCCATTCGACTGCTTTTGAATTAGCTCAGAAAACCCTAGAATCCGCTGACCATAACCGCTGCCGCTACAATCAAACTAGCCAGTAACTAAACGTCTTAGAGGGATAGCTTTTCTTCAAATATCTCGCGCCGGTAAGGCGGCATAGATTCTAGGATCGCCTTGCCATAGCGGCGATTAATGATACGCTCATCGAAAAGTGTGATACGGCCACTATCGGTTTCACTGCGAAGTAACCTGCCGCTGGCCTGAACAAGGCGAAAAGCCGCATCAGGAACCGCTAAGGTCATAAATGCATTTTGTCCCTGCTGTTCGATCCAAGCAGATAATGTCATTTCAATAGGATCATTAGGGACAGCAAAAGGAATCTTGGCAATTAACACGTGAGTACAATACTTACCCGGCAGATCCACACCTTCAGCAAAACTCGACAGCCCAAAGATAACACTTCCTTCCCCGCGATCGACTCGTTGTCGGTGAAATCTCAGCAATTGCACTTTCTGATAATCATCCTGACAGAGAATTAAATCCAACCAGTCTTTGGGCAGGCTTTGCATGACTTCATTCATCTGGCGTCGAGACGAGAACAGCATAAGTGCTGCGGAGGATGCATCAAGTAGTTGAGGAATAGCTTTTACGATTAAGGCAGTGTGCTGTTCGGTATCCGATGGATCGCAGTTCATACGCGGTACTACTAGGCTAGCAGAACCGGAAAAGTCGAAAGGGCTGGGAATACTCAAATAATGAGTGTGCTCCGGTAAACCAGCTCTCATGCGCAGCATACTAAATTCACCTAATGCCGATAAAGTTGCGGACGTCAAAACCGCTCCCGCACAACTCTTCCATAACCTTTCCTGTAGATTTTCTGCTGCAAGCACCGGACTGGATGACAAAGCAATATCAGTACTACCTTCATTATTGATAACGTTTATCCAACGAGCACTCGGCGCAGCATCTTTGGGATCTTCATGAGAATAACTCAACCATAATTCCAGATTTGCTTCAGCCCGATCGGTATTTGTTCCGAGAATTGCATACCACTGTTCTGCTAACCGTGTCTTATCTATGCTCACCCCATCATCCATAATTTGTCTTAACTCTGCGGCTATGTCCTGCAGTCCGGTTGCAAGACGAGTAAATTCAGTTCCCAGGTTCGCTGCAACGCTGCGAATTTCGACCGGCACCACTCCTAACTCGAATGTATGCTGTGATCGATTCTCATAGGTATCGATAGATTCGAGCGAATCTACAGTTTGCTCGAGCATTCCCCAGACTGTGTCGGAATGCACTCGAATAGTGTCGATGATCTTCAGCAGTTGCTCCTGCCGGTCCTTGTCTAGAAACTCTTCTTTTGCTAGTTGAACTAGCAAATTTTCACAGCGATCCAGCCAAGCTAAACTGGCATTAATTCGTGTGGATACAGAAAAATGATTGTTAGATTTGAACGGCAGATGATGAGCTTCATCAATAATATATATACATTTTTCCGGTTCCGGCAGGATCGCACCGCCGCCCATGGCCAAATCTGAAAGCACCAGGTCTTGATTACTGACGATACAGTCCACCTTATCTAAAGAATCCCGTGCCTTATAAAAGCAACAGTTCCGAAAATTACTGCAGTTGGGGCCTGTACATTGATAACGATCTACTGTGAGCGGCCTCCAATTCGCTTCACTAACTGGTGCTTTCCAGTCATCTCGATCTCCTTGCCAATTTCCGGCGCCAAGCTCATTTAGCATGTCTTCATAGAGAGCAATGTCGCCAGAATTTGGGTCTTCCAACTCTTCACCATAGAAATCCATCATCGCCTGTAAGCTGTCCGATCCTGCCAACAACATATCCAGCTTAGATAAGCAGAGATATCGCCCCCTCCCCTTTGCAAGTGCAACACTGAAATTAAGGTCCGAGTTTTCGAGAATTTCCGGAATGTCTTTGAAAATGACTTGCTCTTGCAAGGCTACCGTCGCTGTTGCCACTACTACTTTGTAGTCATGCTCTTGTGCAAACGGCAAAACAGCGAGGAGATAGGCCAGGGTCTTACCAGTACCAGTACCAGCCTCGACTACACAAATCGGCGAATCCACTTTTTCGTCAATAGCAAGAACTGCTAGTCCATTAGCGATCTCCGCAATCATCTGCCGTTGACCATAGCGAGGTGTGAGGTCCCTCGATTCCAGTAATTGGCGGTAAGCGGACTGAATACGAACTTTTACTTCATCTGCCAGCATAGTGCAGCTATCTGCAATGATTTCCATATATAAAAGAAGAAAGAAGTGTGAAATTATAGCATCGCCTTAGTAAAGGCCCTGATGTAGGCAGAAAAAAGGACGAATCAACACAAGTAATCGGACATTAGTATTTAGAAAAAATCGAGAATAAAGTTCTGATAGACTTGGTCCTCTGTCAATAGCAAACATAATTAGCTCAAACTTCCGCCAGGCAAGTAGTCAATGGCAACAGACATGCGCGAAACAGAGCAGGTTTCTAGGGATCTGCAGGATTCACAAGAAAAACTGCGCTTATTAACACTACTAATAGTCGACGGCCAACCCGCCGACTATACCGACATTCTCGCTGGAATCGAGGATGAGGGAGTTGCTGTGGAACAATTAATAGAAATGAGCGGCTCTCTCCCCGCTGATACTCAAGCCATGATTGTCCTTGCTACTAAATCCAAGCCTATTGCCGAGGCATTGGTCAGTAATATCACCAGCATCGACTTATTGGTTAATCTCACCCTCAATAGCAAGAGCGTTCACGCGCGTAAAAATGCCGTGCAGGCCATTGATGATCATGCCGCCCTGATCAGACTCAGAAACGAGCTTGCCGGAAAAGACAAAACTGTTTGCAAAATTCTCGAGGAAAAACTGGCGACAGAACGCTTAGCAACAGTAGAAAAAAATGAAAGAGCTGTCCACGAAATAGAAACCGAATCTTTAGCTGAATCAGCAAAGCCCGCAACTGAAATAAATCTAGAACGGGATTTAGTAGCACTCGAGCAGGAATTGGATAAACTCAGTTTCAAAAACACCACACGCCTGAATAGTTTGCAGAATACTGTTAATCGACTGCGCAAGGTGATGGCTGACTCAAAAGATGATCTAAAAGAACACGCAGAGAACTTACATGGTGTATTGAAAGACAAATTAGAAAAAGAACAAAAATTATCAGGATACCTTAAAGCAAAGCACTGAAGATTTATTAGTAAAACTACAAAAAGCCTTGGAGGAAGGACAAAGTCATGATGCCCTCCCAACCTGGGACAAGATTCAAGGAAATATATCCAATACCAGCGGCAAACTACGAGCAGCGCTACAGTCCTCAGCTAATCAGCAGAAGAGTAAGCTAATCGAGCTACGTGACTGGAAAATTTTTGCTGCAACCGAGAAGAAAAAAGAACTGATCGAAAAAATGCAGCATTTACTTGAATCGAAAATGCATGCCTCAGAAAAATCTAAGAATATCAGCAGTATGCATAAAGAATGGAAGGCGCTAGGCCGCTCTAATCAAAATGAAGAATTGTGGCGTGAATTCAAAAAGCTTTCTGATGGAGCCTATGAGCCTTGCAAAGTTTACTTTACACAACGCAAACAACTCATGACCTCCAATTTCAAAGCGCGAAGAGAGATTTGTGAAAAATTGGAGGCCGGTCTAATCGCAACCGACAACGAAGACGTCAATATTTCTGCTCTAAATAAATTACTCCACAGTAGCGAGCAAGAATGGAAACAATATGCTCCGATAGAACAATCCAAGATTAAGAGTTTGCAAAAACGTTTTTATGCCGTTGTTAATCATCTTCGACGCCTGCGGAAAAATGCATTAAGGCACAATAGTGAACAGAAACAATCCTTCATAACCGAAGCCTTAAAATTATCGGAACTAGAAGACAATCAGAAAGCCATGAATGAAGCAAAACGCTTACAGCAAGGATGGAAAAATATCGGCCCTACTTCCTATAAAGAAGATAAAAAGTACTGGGAAGAATTTCGTGCGTCCTGTGACAAGATATTTGCCAAGCGAAATCAGGAAATAGATGCGGCTAAAGCCAGCCTTCGAGAAATCGAGAAAGAGCTACAGAAAATACTCGCCTCACTGACAAAGATTGGTGAACTGAAAGATGATGTTTTTCGCAGTTCGCGTATCGAGTATCAAGACTTACAACAGTCATTTTCAGCTGCACTCGATTCTAAATCACGCAAGCAACACAAAAAATTGCTGGATAAATTCAACAATTTGAAACGCAAGATCGATACGCGTTTTAAAACTCTACCTGACAAGAAATGGCAAAATTTAAAGAACACTATTATCGAAAAAGTGCAATTCTTGAAAAGCTTGGAATCAGAACTTTTCGCCAGCAAAGATAACAGTCAATTTGAATCAGTAAAAGCGAGACTTGAAAACAGAACCTGGAGCGAACTCCCCAATAGCGGCCACCAGAACTTTGATACTGCATTACAAAATCGCGCCGATTCTATTCGCAAAGCAGGTTCTATTTCTGAGTTTTTAAATTTAGCAAAGGAAAGTGAGCAGCAAATTCGTTCGCTATGCATTGAATTGGAAATTCGCGCCAACATCGACACTCCTGATGAAGACCAACCTTTGCGCATGCAGATCCAATTGGAGCAACTTAAGACTGGCTTTGGTCAGATGAGACCTGACCGTAAAGCAAATAGCCTCTACGCACAGGACTCAGAACTTCAGGCCCATTGCATCGGCCCTCTAGACCAAAAAACGCAAGCTTCTTTGTTTTCTCGGCTAGAGCAAGCCGCAAAGAAACTTCTCTAGACCAGAAATCCTGATTTCAGTTTATTAATTATCGGGTTCGCATAGCCGAATAAAATATGCTCATGCAAGCTCGGGTCAACCGCCTTAATCCGTTTTTCAAATTTCTTGCGATTGGCTTTAGAAATTTCTCTGTGTTCTAAAAAGTCACTAGGCAAATCAAGTGGTGTAAGAGCAACTTGCTTAAGCTTTTCCAGAGCAAAGAAATTCGAATCACTTAACACATAGTTCTCAAGAATTTGCGCATCGATGATTTCTGCTAATTCATCAGGATCATCACTATCGAATTTTAGTTGTTCTCCAAAAGCAACATGAACATGGCCTTTAAAGCCAATCATGCCGGTAACAATGCTCTGAATATCACTCTGGTCAGTCTTCGTAAAACTACCTTGAGTTTCTATTTGATATAGCTCTTCCGCCTTTAACATATCACAGGCATCGTATTCGTAAGAGATCGTCACTGGCACTATATTCAGAGAGTTGAGACTTTCTCCTAGTAATAAATCTCTTCGCCCCATAGCTAACATTTTTAATAAAGCTGGATCTGTTTTATCGATACCATCCTTGGCCCGACCTTCCCGCTGGGCTATCCATACATTTTTCCGATTGGCAACGCAGTGGTGCATGTATTCCGATAAAAGTTTTAATGACTGCAGCAACTCACGTCCCTTCAAGGAGCGATGCACGATAAAACTCTTATTCAGTCGCATAAGATCGGTGACAAACGGTTTCTTCAGCAGATTATCGCCAATCGCTATCTGCAAGGTCTCATGCCCGGCGTGATAAAGCATATAATTCACAAAGGCCGGGTCCATGGTGATATCGCGATGGTTGCTGATGAAAAGATAATTACGATCGCCTTTGAGGTACTCGAGTCCGGAATTGGTTAATCGGGTAGTAGTGTCTTGAATCATCTTATCCATATAACCCGCGATAACGTCTTGTATGGATCTGACATCATGAACAGTCTTCACCTGTTCTCGCAGCTTTTTACTGGCTGCGTTTTTCATGGTTTGAGGGAAAAATCGAGTAAGTCGGGGGTAATAGAACCTAGCAACGCTATCCAACATTTCCCCATCGAGGAGAATACGGTCTAGAACTGGCCTGATTTCGTCGTCCTGATAAGGCCTGATATCCCTAAATTTATCCAAGATTAATTCCTTTGTGTCAGCGCCTTAGGTTTACTAACTAACGCGATCTCTGATTTTATTATCTAACAACCGCCGCCGCAGGCGCCTTCAGTTCATCTAATCCATTACCTGATTCGCTGAACTGAAGTTCCGCCAAATTGGCATAGAGTTCCGAGTTTTGCATCAATTCCCGGTGGGTGCCCTGAGCGATAACTGTTCCAGCATCCATTACTATAATACGATCTACGTTTTTTACCGTGGCCAGGCGGTGCGCTATGATCAAAGAAGTTCTCTTCTGCATTAGCTTTTCGAGCGCCATTTGAACCTGGCGCTCACTCTCAGCATCCAAAGCACTAGTGGCCTCATCCAGCAACAGAATTTCTGGATCCTTCAAAATAGCTCGAGCTATAGCAATACGCTGTTTTTGTCCGCCAGATAACCTGATGCCAGATTCCCCCAGAAAGCTTTCGTACTTATCTGGCAATTCTTCAATGAAATTATCCGCGTAAGCGGCTTTTGCTGCGGCTTTTACCGATGATTCTTCTGCTTCTGGATCCCCATAGCGGATATTGTCCGATACATTCCCGGTAAACATGGCTGGTTGTTGCGCCACTACAGCAATATGACTGCGCAGTTCTTTTGGATCCAACTCGCGAATATCGATACCTTCCAGCTGAATCGATCCAACTCTTGGATCGTAAAAGCGTAGAATCAAATCGAAAAGCGTCGATTTACCCGCTCCCGAAGGCCCTACTAATGCGACGTTTTCACCGGGTTCAATTTCCAGAGAAATATTCTGCAGAGCAGCATTTCCTTGGCGTGTAGGGTAGGCAAAAGTGAGTTTGTCGATCGTGAGCGCCCCATTCGGCTTGCAAGCAAACTGGCGTGGATTTGCTGGCGCTGTAATCTCACTTTCGGCGTAGAGTAAATCCATGAGCCGCTCTAGAGCCCCCGCGGCACGCTGCAGTTCCGCTAAAACACCCGATATCGCTGCTACCGCCATGGCCACCATGACCGCGTAGATGATAAACGCAGTCAATTCCCCGGCGCTCATGGTGCCATTTATCACGTCCTGACCACCCACCCAGATCATTACAGCAATCGCAGCAAACACTAATGTCATTACTGTAGTAATCAAAATTGCATTTGTTTTTATACGCTTAAGAGCTATATCGAAGGCATTTTCTACATGATCAGCAAATTCTTTGCGATCGTATTCCTGGTGGTTATAGGCCTGCACCGTCTTAATCTGTTGGATGCTCTCACCGACATAGGCTCCCACATTGGCCACCTTATCTTGGGTGCTGCGGGATAGCCGCCGAACTCGACGACCGAAAAACATGATAGGTCCAACTACCAGTGGAATGCAGATCAATACCACCGTGGTCAAGCGCGGATTGGTAATGAACATAAAAACCACACCACCAATCAACAACAACAGATTGCGCAGGGCCACCGAGACGGAAGATCCAATTACACTTTGGATCAAGGTAGTGTCCGTCGTAATACGGGATTGAATCTCCCCACTCAGGTTTGCCTCGTAATATCCTGGATGCAGAGTAATGATGTGGGAATACACTGCCTGGCGTAAATCAGCCGTTACCCGCTCTCCCAACCAGGAAACCCAATAGAATCGAGCGAAGGTACCCAAGGCCTGCAAGATGGCGATTATCGCGAAACCTGTAATAGCCTGCCCTAATGAAGCCATTGAACTGGCCACGAATCCCTCATCCACAATGATGCGCACATACTGCACCAAGGCAAGGTTTAGCCCCGCTGTGAAAATAAGTGCAATAGCGGCCCAAACTATTTGTTTTTTATAGGGTTTTAGAAATCTCGAAGAATGAAAGAGGAGCTTACTACTGGATTGGCTTTCCATGGGCGCAATGTAGCAGTAAACACTATAAAAGCAACACCAGCCATAGTTACAAAATCGTCTCTTTAGATAAACAGAAAGAGCATCGATTGGGAGGGTCGCTGCTGGCTAAGTCAAGAGAATTGAGTAAAACCCTTATTCTGCCGCATATATCCGTATGCTGTTAAAAAAATCCAATAAGTTTTTTGATTCGGAATCGAGCTTAACGAAAGTAAATTACCAGTAGATTAAATTTCTATTAACTCTTTGTTAAAAACTTAGCTCTCGACTGATCAAGGTATCTCCCGCTTCACTTCTGATTTCCAAATCAAGCGCTGGCGGCATTTGAGTCCAATCAATTTCTATTAATCCAAAATTCGCCTCCGCAAAAGCTGGGCCTATGCGATGACGGTTTGGGCTTATTTCTGACCATTCTTCTGTTAGGCCTGAAGAAGTAAGTTCGATCAGAGGCCAATCATTATTTGTTGTATGAATTTCACTCAGTTCAGCCCAATGTACATCACCAGAGATAATCAAAATAGGCTCATGCTGGTATTCCGCTAACAGTTCGAAGAAGCGCTGCCGATCTTTTGGATAATTAGCCCAGGTTTCCCAGCCGGTAAATTCTGCTAACAATTGGATACTTGATCCTATGATTCTGACATCCGCTGGCACCTGCATTTGTTCTTCCAACCACTGCCATTGATATTCTCCCAATAATCTCGCATCAGCAGCCAATGAAACCTCATAAGGACCTCTTTGTTGGGCTTCTCTTTCTTCTAGTACTACTGGGTCGGCAATTTCAGTTAAAGCTGTTCTATTCCAACGAAGGTCTAACAGAATAATCTGAAGAGTTTTGTCGTTTGCGGTGTAAAGATAAGAGGCATAGATGCCGCCTGGCTGGGTGCGCCTCTCAGAATCGCCAGGCTCATCGAAAAAATCCAGCATTATTTTCCGCGACGCTTCTTTAGCTATGTAGTTAACTCCGATATCGTTCTGACCATAATCATGGTCATCCCAGGTGGCGATAACTTCCGTACTAGCTATTAATTGTTGAAAACCTGGCTTCGACGCAAGCTGTTCATATTTCGCTGCAAGTACTGCTGGATCATCGGAATCACCATAGATGTTGTCGCCAAGAAAAATAAACAGGTCCGGGTCTGCCACCAATACCTCAGACCAAATAGGTTGCGGTTTGTCCTGATGCACACAGGAACCGAATGCAATGCGATCTATTAGCTGTGCCGAAGCAGTTATAGGAACGAGAATGAATAGAATTGGTAAAAGTGTTCGAATCATTGCAGAAACTCTGTAATAGGAGAGCCCATGTTTGGATTTATCTGCCGATAGTCTTCACCCAGCAGTTCCAGCAAAGTTGCCGCGATACGATTGGATCCAATACATTGTGACCCTGTAGTAATTAGCCCTTCTTCAGAAATCCCGGGACCAATTGCAGCCATCCAAACTGCTTCTGAACCGACGATTCCGTCTTCATATTGTCTAAGCGATCGCATATAACCGCTCAAAGACCGTTTACTCGCATGATGCTGCCAGGTTTCTATCGGATCTTCTCCTCGTCCGTGGTCCACCGAAACGAACAGTACAGTATTATCGCGATAGCCATCCGTAGCCTGAATAGTTTCCCATACTTCCTGAATAAACCTGTCAGTGCGATGAGCTGACAAGATGTAATCATCGTATTTCCCATTGTGAGCAAAATCGTCAGTTTCACCATAGCCAATAAAGGTCAATCTCGGTTTTTCCCTGAGTAAATAGGACAAGGCATAATGATGAGTAAAAGCGTCATTACGCACAGTTGCCCACGGAGTTGGAATGTCCTTATGTAACTGTGTGAGTATTTCTTCAAACTCATCGGCAGGATTTACTTCTGGATGAAAAGCATTTACATGCAAACCGCTGCGCTCTACATTAAATATGAAAGGAAATACATCCCAGGAAGCGAAGGCAGCAGTCTTTCCTGTAAATTCCTCCTTGGAATCCAGAAGTTCTAAAATAGTTTGTTCAGGATTCGGGTTTTTGCCGTTCGAATCAATTGAGTCGTTTACTACACCTGTCAAAATCTCTGAGTAGCCAGGATAAGAGAAGTACCATTCATTGGTTACCTCCGCACAGGACCCTGCATCTCGATCACCAACGAAACTACCTTCCCTAAATACCGTATTGTGCAAAAAGGGCAATAATATCTCTGCTCTTTCTTGCGGAGAATCACGCCAAAATCTCTCCAGAAGAAGTTCCTTTTGTTCACTAAACTCTTCATGGACAGCTAATTCACGATCGAGTCCGGAAAACACCTCTTGCCAGCGCAGGCCGTCAAGGGTAATGAGAACAGCATTATCTGCAGCAAACACCGCCGAGGGTGAAAAACTGAGAAATATAGAAAGCACTAATACATTTTTCATAGAAGAATAAAGGCGAGCGATGCACAAAACCTATATCGCTCTTGCAACTGTATTTAAATGTCGATTATAGGTCGACTGCCACACTGAATGAAGTAATACGCGAACACCGGATCCAGGCCCCAAAAGAAAGTGAAGTTTAAAAACTGATATGTTGTGATACGGATAGGGAGAAAATTGCACATGCCAGTGAATCCAGAATGGTTGAAGCAGGTTAAAGAGGAATCTCTGGAGCCTGAATTACGAATCTGCGATCCGCACCATCATCTTTGGGATCACCCAGATAGCCGCTATCTACTAGAAGACTTACTAGAAGACACTAAGAGTGGGCACAATGTTGTTTCTACAGTGTTTATCGAATGCATGTCGAAATACTGGGATGATGCATCAGAAGCCATGGCTCCAGTAGGTGAAACTGAATTTGTACAGTCTGTGGCCAATGTTAGTGCTACCAGAGACTACGGTGAGACCAAGGTAGCAGCAGCTATCGTCAGCCATGCTGACTTACTGCTTGGTAATGCGGTTGATGAAGTATTGGTGCGGCACATTGAAGCCAGCCCAAATCGCTTTCGTGGCATTCGACATGCCTGTGGCTGGGATTCCAGTGAAGTAATACGCAACTCCCATACGAATCCCCCGCAACAGCTTTACTTAACCGAAGAGTTCCGCAAAGGCTTTGCCCGTCTGGGCGAGTTCGATCTTACTTTTGACGCCTGGCTCTATCACACTCAGATGCCGGAACTGTTATCCCTAGCCCAGAGATTTCCTGATCAGCCTATAGTGCTGGATCATGTCGGCGGCCCTTTGGGAATAGGTCCATACAAAGGAAGAAGAAATGCAATCCTCGAGACCTGGAAGAAGGACATCTCCGATTTGGCTCAATGCGACAATCTCGTCGTTAAGCTTGGGGGTCTAGCCATGGCAATTAATGGCCATCAATGGCACAAACAAGAATTTCCCCCTACTTCGAAGAAATTGGCGGAGGCAACGCGACCATACCTACTTCACTGTATCGAGGAATTTGGCCCGCAACGCTGCATGTTCGAATCTAATTTCCCAGTTGATAAAGTTTCCTGTTCCTACAATGTGCTATGGAATTCCTTTAAGCGGGTAACTGCAGAATTTAGCGAAGATGAAAAGCATGCGATGTACTATGACACGGCAGTAAGGTTTTATTCCATTAAAGACTGAATCAATTCGTCTGCATAATCCTGCAATTCGTTTAACACCGCGCGGCCTTTTTCCCTAGATTTCTCATCACACTCTTCACTTACTTTTTGCCAAGCTTTTTCCATTTCTTTTTCAAAACAAGCAATAGCTTCCCCAGCCAAAAATTTTCTCTTACGAAAATTTTGCCATCTTTCCTTGTCAGCCTCATTTAAAGTATCCAGATAATTTCGAGCACGATAGCGCAAAAGCATTTCTTGCAATCGACCATCTCGGAAAGGTAAATCTAGCCTTCCCAAATCATTGGGACGTGTAGCTCGTATAATTTCCATCAAATCGCGGTCTATATCACTAAAAAAGGGGCCGCTGTAGATCATTAGGTCCGGGTCCGTTTCTTCGGGAAAGGATTCATCATTGAATATAGTACTAACTTTCTTCTTGATTTCATCATCTCCCTGTAATTGGTCCCAATGAGCACGACATACTTCGACATCGATTTGATATTTTTCTGCCTGGTCCGTTTTTAACACTGCTGGTGATGTCACGATTGGACAGCTATTGACACGCAAAGTCTTTAATGGAATTCGATTCACTCCTTCCGGGAGTTTCTTTTTAGGTGTTTGAATTCGTTCCTTCATTTCGTCGATAGATAAGTCACGCCAGGTACGGGGATCTTCACGTAAATCATAGATAACCACACTATTTTTATTACCAGGATGAATACAAATAGGCATTACCAAAGCTATACATCCCCGACTCGCTGGATAACGCATTGAAACGTGTAGCATTGGTTTCTGTGTTACCAGATCAATTTCAGCCCACACTTTGCTTTTGTCTTTCAACTTAAAGGCATAATCGTAAAGTTTTGGCTGCTTTGCTTTTACCAGCTTTGCCATCTTAATGGTCGCAATTACATCAGCTAGCGCATCATGGGCGCTCTCATGATCGATGCCATTAGCTACAGTTAGCTGATCCAGTTTAAAACTCACGCTTCCATTTTCTTTCTTTGGCCATTCGATTCCTTCCGGTCGAGTCGCCGAACAAAGCCGCAGCATATCGATAATGTCCCAACGAGAATTTTCGTTCTTCCATTCTCTCTCGTAAGGGTCGAAGAAATTTCTGTATAATAATCGCCTGGTTATTTCATCATCGAAACGAATACTGTTGTAACCAGATACACAAGTATTCGGAACAGAAAATTCAGCATTTATTCTCTTTATAAATTCAGCTTCAGCAATACCGTTTTTATTGGCAGCTTGCGGTGTAATCCCCGTAACTAAACAGGCAAAAGGGTTCGGTAAAAAATCATCGGCCACGTTGCAGTAAATCACTAATGGCTCGCCAATAATGTTTAAGTCCTCGTCTGTGCGAATACCAGCGAACTGACAGGCTCGATCTCTGCGCGGGTCAGCGCCAAATGTTTCAAAATCGTACCAGTAAATAGTTGGCGAACTCACTGAAAAACCCCCTTCTGGCGATCAAAATTACAAACCTCACATATAAATAGAATATATTAGTACTAATACTTTTGTGCGAGTTATTAGAATGTTAACTGCAATCTAAGTGCTATTTGTAGTAGTATCGTACCGGTTTTAAAGAAGTGAATATTCAATCCACAATCTCGTGGATGTTAAGAAGACAAGCTATCGATTATGGATTTTCGCGGCGCCCATATAATCAGCGTAAACCAGTTTGAAAGAGACGATATCGGAAAAGTCTTTGCTGTTGCTGACAGTATGGAACCCTACGCTAACCGCAAACGCATCACCAAAGCGCTGGACGGCGCTATCCTCGGCAATATGTTTTTTGAACCCAGCACTCGCACTCGGTTTAGTTTCGGTTGCGCGTTTAATCTACTCGGCGGCCATGTTCGAGAGACTGCTGGTGTAAAAGAATCTTCCATCTCGAAAGGAGAATCTCTCTATGACACCGCTCGAGTAATATCTGGCTACAGTGATGTCATCGTCATGCGTCATCCCCAAATTGGTTCTGTGGCGGAATTTGCCAAGGCCAGCCGTGTACCTGTAATCAATGGCGGTGATGGCCCAAATGAACATCCATCCCAAGCCTTATTGGATCTCTATACAATCAAGAAAGAACTGACATCCAAGAACAAAGAGATAGACGGCATGCATATCGCCATGGTGGGAGATCTAAAACACGGGCGTACCGTCCACTCCCTCTCTCAACTCTTGCTACTATATGAGAGCATTCAATTCACTCTAATTTCGCCAGAAGAGTTGAAGATGCCAACAGATATTGTTGGAAAATTAAAGGATGCGGGTCATGCCGTCTTTGAAACTGAAGACATGGAATCAGGATTAAGTGACAACGACACAGTTTATCTAACCCGTATTCAAGAAGAACGATTCACTTCAAAATTAGAAGCTGATATCTATCGCGGCAGATTCCGCCTGAACCAGGCAATTTATACCCAAAACTGTCAGCCAAATACGGTAATCATGCATCCTCTGCCCCGGGATTCCCGCGAGGATGCCAATGAACTAGATAATGATTTAAATCAGCATCCAAATTTAGCAATATTTCGTCAGACCGATAACGGTGTTCTAGTGCGAATGGCATTGTTCGCACTTATACTCGACGTAGCCCACAAAATTGAGGACACTGGATCCGATATTACATGGTATACCGAGAGTAGATTTGAATAGAGTATGAAGTGCTTAGCATTTAGAACTTTACTGGGCCGATGATCGAAAAGTATGGCTCCGGTCTATTCTTAACTACAGACGTCTCACCCAGTATGAAGAGTCTTGATAAACTGATTTCTATACTCGAAAAATAACCTGCGCCTTCACCCACTGTCAGAAGGCAAAGATCTGGATGATTAAGACTAGCCAGGTGGTCTTTTATTGATAGGTAAGGTAGCCGATAATTAGCAAATGTTCTCATAATTTAATTCGTAACCATTTATGCTGAATCAATCCGACTATCTCGGCGTCGATGCTGTAACACTTTCAGCCAATATCCGCGCAGGTGACTTTACAGTCTCCGAACTCACTGAGTGCGCAATTAATCGCGCCGAAGCTGTTGAGCCAATAATCAATTCTATCGTTACTCGCAATTTCAATGCTGCTATGGATGCCGCAAAGAACTTCGATGCCAATCCTGAATTTCTCCAGCAAAGCAACCTTGCAGGATTTCCATTTTTAGTAAAAGACCTCAGTACAGTTAAAGGATTACCTGCCACCTTTGGAAGTCAGTTATTCAAAGGAAACATTGCAGATAAAACGTCTAAAATTGTAGAAAAGTATATTAGCGCGGGGCTCAATATATTTGGACTAACGAATACTCCTGAGTTCGGTTTAACTATTACCACTGAGCCAGTTGCCAATGGCATAACTAAAAACCCATGGAACATTAATCATTCGACTGGCGGTTCTAGTGGTGGAGCAGGCGCAGCAGTTGCAGCTGGCATTTCTCCGGTGGCTCACGCAACCGATGGCGGCGGTTCAATTCGTATTCCTGCAGCATGTTGTGGATTATTCGGCTTGAAACCGAGTCGTGGATTAACTGCTATTGAAAGTAAATTGGGCGACAGCTGGAGTGGTATGAGTGTTGGCCATGTGGTTAGCCAAAGCGTTAAAGACAGCGCAGCTTTTCTCGATGTCATTAAGTTAGACAAACTATATTTGTTTCCTCGACCCCCCGCACCCAATTCGTTTCTAGATTCGCTCAATAGCGAACCAGGAAATTTAAAAATTGGTTTACAACTCTCACATCCACTCGATCAACCGATCGACCAGGAGTGTGTTGATGGAATCAACAATGCAGCAGCACTTTGCGAATCACTCGGACATCAAATTGAAGAAATCACTCACCCGGTAGATTACCGCCCAGTGGTATCTGCCATGGCAAAAATGATCAACACTCATATATTTCAAAGAGTGATAGCAAAGCTCGAACAGCTTGGTATCAGCATAGAAGAAGCTGACCTAGAAAATTCAACACAAATCGTTGCCCGCTTGGGCAGCGAAATACAAGCCGACGAGTTTCTTGCTGCAAGAGACCTGATGTTCGACGCCGAAATAGCTATGCGAGAATTTCATAACTCCTACGACATAATTCTGTCCCCCGTACTCACCAAAACAACCGCGGAAATCGGTTGGTTAAACATGAACAGCGATAACATGAAGGAATATACCGAGCGTTTTCGTCAGTACAGCGGTTTTACTGCTTTGTATAATGGCACCGGGCAACCAAGTATGTCCGTGCCACTTCATCGCACTGGCTCAGGACTACCTGTTGGTATTATGTTTACGGGACCATGGGGATCTGACTTAACATTGCTGCGCTTGGCTCAACAGCTTGAAGAGACTCAACCCTGGCCTTTGTACTCGAGATTGTAACTGTTACCGAACGCATTTCTAATAGCATAAAAAGCACCGCAATAACTACTTAATGGCAGACTAATAGGATAAACTCAAATTGTTGTATAAAATTTATGCTGCTAATTGAGGAGCACACAATGACAAAAACTCTAACAGGAAGCCTTATCGTCCTTATGCTTGGAGGATTATTTTCTCAGGCAGCGATGGCACAAGATGGCGCTTCGGCATTGAAAACTATCGCTGACATCGTTGCATCGATTAACCATTATCCATCTGACGCAGACAAAGCTGCATTGGCGGAAATCTCAGGCAACGACAGCCTTCCGGAAGGACTAAGAAATATGGCGGACACTGTTGCCAACATTAGTCATGCAGCCAGTGCTGACGGCAAAGAAGCAATGGCTGCAATTCAGTCCAATGAGAGTGCCCCAGATAGGGCAAAAGAACTTGCTGGAATTATTGCTAGCTTAAATCATGTTGCGAGTGATGATGCCAAGAATAGATTGGCGGAACTATTTCCATAGCGATTAGCCAAATCTACTGCGAAAAAACCTGACCGTTAGTACAACGGTCGGGTTTTTTTGACTTTGCTATATTATAAATCTTAGAAATAATACTTACTGAGAATCCATTGCCGATGAATCAGAGTACTATTAACTCGAAGGGATGATCGATTATAAACATCCTAGAACGCAAGAACGGGCATGCGAATTAGGTAGGTCAAGCTCAAAGGAGAATCCAGCGAAGAGGCCAGCTTCACTGCGAGCTAACTAAGCTCAATACCGTGTCGCTTTGCGGTTACCTCTGCCATTATTGAAATCGCAATTTCGGCAGGAGTTTTTGATTCTATTTGAAAACCAATCGGCGCATGCAAAACATCAATCTCATCTTTTGACAAGCCTAACTCTGGCAAGCGCTCCCTTCTGGCAGCGGAAGTTCGTTCCGATCCCATCGCGCCAATATAAAACGCGTTTGTCTTTAGCGCTTCCATTAATGCCATGTCATCAACACGCGGATCATGAGCCAATGCAATAATTCCACTGTAAGGATTATTGAATCGTTCTCTAACGACATCATCTGGTAAACGTGAGGTTGTTTCAACTCCTTCTACATGCCAGTTTTCCAAATATTTAGGGCGAGGATCACAAAGTGTCACATCATATTCCAACGCTAATGCCATTTCTGCAACATATTTAGCAACGTCACCCGCGCCTAGTAACAATAAACGATACATAGGACTGAGAGAATGGATCATCTTTTTATTTTCCATGATAACCGCATCTTCGCCACTGTGGTCGTCCGCAGAAATCTCACCAGTATCAAGATTAAGAATACGACTGATCTTGGTGTGATTTTCCAATGCGTTAGTTAGATGATTGAACACTTCGATATTGGGATCAGAAGTTTCAATGAATTCCAGCAAAACATGTAACTGTCCGCCACAAGGAAGTTTTAATCGCGCTTGTTCAGCTTCGGTTTCACCGTATTGCACCATGAACGGTCTACCCTCAGCATCGAATTGAGCTTTTAAACTACCATCCCGCAATTGTTCGAGAAAATCCTCTTCGATACAACCACCCGAGATTGACCCGATTAATTCACCATCCAAGGTGCAAGCCATCATCGCACCAATTGGGCGGGGCGAAGACCCCCAAGTTTTCAAAATTGTGCATAGCCAGACAGCTTTCTGACTCTTCAACCGTTGGTTAACAAATGAGATAATTTGTTGCTGGCTACTCTGCATTGTTTCTCAGACTTCCCTTAGATTTTATTTTCTGGCTTTTCATAACTAACATCATGATAGAAGTATATTTCCCTTGTCTGCCTTAAGTAGCATATTGCCACGCTGGGAGATTGAATCAACTTAAGTTGATATCGGGTACGATGCCTCTAGTTTCAAGGCTAAGGAGAAAGTGTTTGGTTTTAATACCACCTCCAAAACCGGTTAGCTTGCCATTGATGCCAATCACTCGATGGCAAGGAATAATCACTGGAATCGGATTCATGCCATTTGCCGCGCCTACTGCTCGTGATGCTTTGGGTTTGCCGATATGTTTGGCCAGCTCGCCATAACTCCAAGTTTCACCGTACGGAATTTCCCTTAAAGCATCCCATACCGTTTGCTGAAACTCAGTACCAACCGGTGCTAAAGGCAATTCGAAATCTTTTAACTCGCCATCAAAATAGCTATCCAACTGAAACATGACTTCTTTAAAAGGGCTACTATCCTTTACCCAACCCTTTTTATGCTTACGCGCCATTGAACCCGATGGAAACCCAAGCTGGCTTAAGTATTCTTCATTACCAGCAAGAAGCAATTTACCAATTGGAGTTGTGTGATAATGATAATAGGTAGTCATACTTTCTTTTTCTTGGCATTCATTTTTAGAATAGTTGCCCGTAATTCTTCCATAGCAGAATCGCCGCATAAGCTCGCCAGGGTTGCCAGGGCTCAGAAAGGGCTAATAATTGTTTGGGTGTTAATTCTTCTTTCGTTAATGCGCGGCGTAGTATCAAATCCGAAAAAGGAAATGCATTGGGTTCATTCAATGCTCGCATTGCAATATAAAATGCAGTCCATTCCCCTATTCCTTTTATTGCACATATTTGATCTACGAATTCTTCCGTATCAATTGTACTATCAATTACTAATTCCCCGCTGGCAACTAAATGAGCAATCAATTGGATCGCAGATATACGCTGCCCTATGATCCCAATATTCTCCATCTTCGCTCCCTGCAACTCCTTCGCATCAGGAAACATATGGGTTAGTCCTTCTATATTGCTGTCATACTTCTGGCCGTAACGCTCAGAAATTCGCGATACCAGAGTTGATGCTGCTTTCACCGTTACCTGTTGACCCAATATCGCGCGCACAGCTACTTCAAAACCACTCCAACATCCCGGCACTCTGAGCCCAGGGAACTTTTTAACCATCGGTTTAAGTGATTTATCTTTCGCCAAGAATTCATCGATTCGCTCACTGTCAGCATACAAATCAAAAATAGACTTGATACGTTCGATAATATGGTGGCGCTGCTTCAAATCTGGGAATTGAATTTCTGCTTGTATCTGGTTTGAGTCACTCCCGAACTCAACTCGAAAATGGCCTGCAATTCCGTCTAAGCTAATTGTACGTGCATAACTATTCCCTTTTACTACCTCTACACCTGGTATCGAACGATAAGCAAGAAAAGCAAGATGGGATTTCCAGTCATAAGGCGGCTGGTAACTTAATGTGATATAACTTTGACGTGGTTGTTTCATTGAAATCAATATGACCAGAATTCTTGCAACCATAAATATATCTCGATGGAAGACATCATATTCTGTTTTTAGTCAAAAACTGGCCGTTTTCGAATCTGATCATTAAAATACTTTCCTGCAATAGTGTATATTAGCGCCCTCTTTTTAATGCTTACTCAATCTCATGCTATTGAGCTTGTAGTAATTTCTCAATTCCTACTGGAATAGCAATGACTGACAAGGATTTAAGAAAACATTCTAAGGTTGTAGTGGATGGTATTGAACAGGCACCTAGCCGCGCCATGCTGCGTGCCGTTGGCTTCGATGACGAGGATTTTGCGAAACCACAAATCGGCATCTGCTCAACTTGGTCCATGGTGACGCCCTGCAACATGCACATCGATAAACTCGCCAAGCATGTAAACAAAGGAACCGATGATGCAGGCGGCAAAGGCATAATTTATAACGCCATTACGATCTCCGATGGTATTTCAATGGGAACCGAGGGGATGAAGTACTCCCTGGTTTCTCGCGAAGTTATTGCCGACAGTGTGGAGACTGTTTCTGGCTGTATGGGCCACGACGCTATTATTGCCATTGGTGGTTGCGACAAGAATATGCCTGGATTGATGATGGGTATTTCCCGATTAAATCGTCCTTCTTTATTTGTATATGGCGGTACGATTCAACCCGGCCCTAATCATACGAACATCATTTCCGTTTTTGAAGCGGTCGGTGAGCATGCAGCGGGGTCTGTCTCCGACATCGAGCTAAAACAAATTGAAGACACTGCAATTCCTGGCCCTGGCTCTTGCGGTGGTATGTATACAGCTAACACTATGGCTTCTGCAATCGAAGCTTTAGGTATGAGTCTGCCTAATAGTTCAGCTCAGGATGCAATTTCTGAAGAAAAAGTCGGTGATTGTTTAAGTGCCGGCGAAGCAATCATCTATCTAGTGGAACATGATATTAAACCTTCTGACATCATGACTCGCGCCGCATTCGAAAATGCAATAAAAGTAACTATCGCTCTTGGTGGCTCGACCAATGCTGTTCTCCATCTATTAGCGATGGCCCATACCATGGGTGTAGAGTTAGAACTGGATGATTTCAATCGCATCGGAAAACAGATTCCTATGGTGGCAGACCTAAAACCCAGCGGTAAATATTTAATGTCAGAACTCATCAAGATTGGTGGCATTCAGCCATTAATGAAAAGTATGCTGGAGATTGGAATCCTAGACGGTAATTGCTTGACCGTTACCGGAAAAACTCTGGCAGAAAATCTGGCAACAGTTGAACCCTATCCTGAAGGGCAGGACATTATTCGCAGCTTCGAAAATCCTATTAAGAAAGATTCACACCTCGTCATTCTGCGCGGAAATCTTGCTCCTACCGGTGCCGTTGCCAAGATTACTGGCAAGGAAGGGCTGTCATTTACTGGCAATGCTCGTGTATTCGAATCCGAAGAGGAATGCTTGAGAGGAATTCTTAATGGCACAGTTGTTAAAGACGATGTTTTGGTAATTCGTTACGAAGGCCCGAAAGGTGCACCAGGTATGCGGGAAATGCTATCCCCTACTTCGGCGATCATGGGTAAAGGCCTTGGAGAAGAAGTAGCTCTAATTACTGATGGCAGATTCTCGGGCGGATCACATGGTTTTGTTGTGGGACACGTGACCCCTGAAGCAATTGAAGGTGGGCCTATCGCCATTGTTCAAGATGGTGATCGTATTTCTATTGATGCCGAAGCCAACACCATTACTCTTGATCTTAGCGAAGAAGAGATTAAGAGTCGATTCGATCACTGGCAAAAACCAGAAGCTCGATATACCCGCGGCGTCTTAGCAAAGTACGCGGCCACCGTTACTTCAGCATCCGAAGGAGCTGTAACCGATAAGTACGTTTAGGAATCATAAACTTATATGACGGTTCTGGTTCACAAGCGATCCCGCTATCATGGCGTCTTCCCGGCACCGCCATGAATCGTTCTGTCAAGATAGCTTAAGAACAAGAAAGAGATTGTTTGTGAGGCCTTTAGAACGAAGCCTCCAGCACACACCCCAAATCACGTGTTGCTGGGATTACCAAGGGTCTCGTGTTACCTGCTCAAAACGCATAACAGCAATCCTCGAAAATCTCCTTTCCTGCAGTGGCCATAAATTTTAGCTAGTGACTACTATCGTTTGCGTATACGCTCAATTTTAGAAAGCTGTCAGAACCTGATAAGCGATGCCGGTTGTTGCAAAAAAACTAATTGCAAAGCTAATCGTGCGCACCCATGGGATGGCAAAGGTGTAACTGAGCGCGTGCACTAATCGCGCATAGAAATATACCATGCAGGAAATAGCAGTAGCCGAAGAACTAATCTGCAGAATCTCTACAATGATTACTAAAGGCGCAAACACCACCAAGTTTTCCACCGCATTATAATGAGCAGCTTTTAAACGCTGTGCCCAACTGGCTAGTGACGCCGGGTTATCCTGATAACCGACCGCATTAACTAACCCCTGTACACTAATTTGATTCAAAATATAAGGCACCCAAAGTAAAGCGGTAAGTAAGACTACGTAGGTAAGAAAAGTAAGTTCATCACTCATATTTGGTTCCCCCAATTGGTGTATGTGACTCAACTGCTTCGAATATTAGATTCGCCGATAATGGCAATCATGCTATGCTCGCCTCGTTCTAAATAATAACGACACAAACGGGAAGAGATTAAGACTTAATGCCAGAGTTTTTCACCGGCATCGGCCAGCTGTTAAGCGGTTCCTTCTTGCAAAGTGGCGCATTGTGGACGCTCACGAACGTGCCCGGTTTCCCACCCATTATTCAAACGGTGCATATACTCGGCATTGCCGTGGTTATGGCCACCATCACCTTTCAAAGCCTCCGAATTCTAGGACTTGCCGTTCCATCCCAAAACCTGTCGGAAATAACCCAACGGGTAATGCCGATTTTTTGGATCGCGCTGGTCATTATGATCTTCTCCGGCTCCTTCTTTGTATTTGGCAGACCGAATCGCTATTTCAATAATCCAGTGTTTGCTGTGAAGATGGCCTGTCTTGGACCATTGCTAATAATGATGGTCTTCTATCATGTGATGAGTAAAACCGAGGAGAATTATTGGCAACTCAATGCAAAACGAGTCCTAATTGGTCGCACAATAGCAATTCTTTCAATCTTGTTGATTCTCGCGATATGCACCGCAGGCCGTTGGATCGCCTACCTCGAATACATCGAGTTTCCTTTATGGTATCTCGAACCTTATCACGATGGCACCGAGCAGCCATTTTGGGAATGGGTACAGAATTGGTCGCTCTCTCAGGTCATAGCTTCTACTAATTGGTTTCCAACCATCGAAACCGTGCATGTTATTGCAGCATCCTTAATGGTTGGCGCAATTTTCTGGGTAGACCTGCGATTAATTGGCATCGGAGCAACTATGTATTCAATTTCCAGTCTAAACAGGGAATTAATACCGTGGGCGTGGGGTGCGTTCGCCATTGCAGTGATCACCGGCGTTGGCATGTTTATAACTCGCGCATCCGGACACGTCTTAAATCCGGCCTTCCAATCCAAAATGGTTTTATTGGTTCTGGCCGGAATCAACATGGCCTACTTCCACTTCAAGCTCTTTAGAAATATTGATCAATTTGATAATTCCAATAATCTACCAACTAGTGTCAAAGTGGCTGGCGCCCTTTCACTCTTTCTATGGTCTGGCGTGATGCTGGCCGGAAGATGGATTGGGCATATTATTTAACTCACAGACGATCTTATGTTTCTTGAGAATATGATGCCGAGCAGAACTTAAGCAATCTCCATAAATTGCTAACCTTAGCCGTATATTTGGATGCCAAATCAATTGTCGATCTTTACTTACGACTAATATAAGAATACCTTTATACATCAAAGAATTACGTAGTTTTAAAAAGGCAAAATTTCAGGGGGCCCTATGTCTTTATCTAAGCCTTTGACTGTTTTAATCGCCGCTGCCGGATTAGCATTCACAGTGGCTTCCACCAGCTCTGTTGCTCAAAGCGCTGCTAGACCTGAACTTTCCGGCATCTGGAGCAATGCTTCTCGCACAAGCCTTACCCGCTCTGGTGGAGTTGATCTGGTTGTTACGGCAGAAGAAGCCCAAGAAATCGTTGCCAATATGGCAATCGCAGGAATCTCCAGAGAAAACATCGAGGCTGGTCCTGCTATCGATCCGGAAACTGGAGCACCACCCGCCGGTGCGCGAGATTTTGGATTGCGCGGATACAACTTGTTCTGGACTGACCCGGGTTCGACCCTGGCTCGTGTTCGTGGTGAATTTCGTACTTCTTATATTATCGATCCGCCCAACGGCATAATTCCACGTTTGGATGAACCAACATATGATTTGAACCGTCCGCAGTTTGGCGCCCGATACTTAACAGGTGTCGCGGATACTTCAGGACCAGAGGCTATTCCCATAGCTGAGCGCTGCTTAATTGGGTTTGGCAACACGGCTGGTCCAGGCATGATGGGCACATTGTACAATAGCAGCTATCAGTTCATCCAAACTGATGAATATTTCATGATTATGGTTGAGATGGTTCACGATGCACGCATTATTCCTTTGTATGAAAGTGCAGAAGAAGCTCGCGTAAATCGACGCCCCGAAGAATTACAGCAATGGTTGGGAGATTCAGCAGGCTGGTATGAAGGTGATACGCTAATCGTAGAAACTGTGAATATTAATCCTCTGCAAATGGGTCAAAGTTCTGTTCCTATCTCTCCTTATGGAAAGATCACTGAACGCTTCAGCCGCTATTCGGATGAAGAAATAATTTACCAATTTATGGTAGAAGATGCACACCTCTACAGCCAACCCTGGACAGCGGAATTAAGTTACTACCCTCTCGATGGTAGAATTTACGAATACGCCTGTCACGAAGGTAACTACTCAATGCCAGGAATTCTAGCCGGCGCCCGCCGCGCGGAAAGAGAACAAGCTTCGAACTAAAGAATCTCAGACAAAAAGAGCCGCGATTGCGGCTCTTTTTTGTCTGAGATTCCTTTATGCTAGGAGTCTTATGATTAAGCCAAAGCACAGAGCGGCTCTTTTTCTCATTACAGCTTTCTTCCTCGCGAGCTGCAGCGATGAAACCAATGTTGATGAAACAGAATCAACAATTGTTCAAGATGAAAATGCCATTGATGGTTTTCGCATGGGTAATGCAGAAATTCGTCAGGACATCATCAATGCTTTAATTGCTGACGGAATCGAGCATTGGGAAAACGATGATGGCTCAATCGGTTTTTATGTCAAAGACACAGAAAGAGTTGATGCAATTGGATACTTTGCGATTGGAGCCTACGCAGCTAGGCAATAAAACTTTTAATAAAAGGAGTTCTCAGCATGGCAGAAAGTATTCATACCCATTTAATGTTTGAAGGAAGCTGTGAAGAGGCACTAGATTTGTACGTAAGTGTGTTTCCCAATTCTGAGATAATAGATATTACCCGTTTCGAAGAAGGCGATCATGCAGGCAAGGTAATGATTGCTACTTGCATGATAAACGGCACTAAAGTTACCGCAATCGATTCACCACAGCCTCATGATTTCACTTTCACTCCTTCCATGTCATTTTTCGTTGATTGTGAATCCGAGGGTGAACTCAAATCTATGTTTAAAAAACTTAGTGAGGCTGGCACGGTGCGGATGCCAATCGACAATTATGGTTTCAGTAAGGTATTTGGTTGGACCGACGACAAATTCGGGGTCTCCTGGCAGCTTAATCTTACTTAGAAACTCTAACCAATAAGAACAAACGAGGACTACTTATGGGCGTTATCCAATCCCAAACCTGGTTATTTGCTTTTCTAATGCTGCTCGCCGGATTCGGCATTCCTATTATGGCAGCCCTTAATGGAGGGCTGGCAATGCGAATTCAAAGCACTGCAGTTGCGTCTTGCATCTTGCTAGCCTTTGCCCTCACCTGCGCACTCCTAATTACATTTGCCACTGAAGGATTACCTAGAAATCTCTATCAAAGCTCCACTCCAATCTACTTTTATATGGCAGGAGTCTTTGTGGTTTTTTACACCTTTACTATTACCTGGGTAGCGCCCAGATTCGGCGTTGGTAATGCAGTTGCTTTTGTTTTATTAGGGCAATTAATTGCTATGACTATCATCGATCAATTTGGATTACTCGACTCGCCACAAATATCTATTTCGCTACAGCGAGTATTTGGGCTTATGCTAATGGCTGCTGGGGTATTTTTAGTGGTAAGGAATTAGTGGAAATTTTTTACTTGCTTAGGCCCAACACAAAGACAAACCTCGGCTTATCTTCCTAACTGATAATTGAAGTAAGATCAGGGGTTGCCCCTCTCTCGTCAAACATTTACATTAATCTAGAAGTTTACTGAGGGTAAGAGATCATGCCAGTAACTCTGACTTCAGTTTCGGTTTCCGTAATTTGCACTCTCGAAACTAAACCAGTAATGCTTTTGGATCAGCCCATGCAGTTAGAGAATATTTTTGTACAAATGGGCTCGATAGCATGCCAAGCATAAGTATGACTATGAAAGAGAATTCAAAATAGAATTTGAATTTTGGTTTCATATTTACCAATCATTCTAAGTAAATGTGATGACACTTCATTATGAACGTAGAATTGAATTGTAAATTTTAACAAATCTCTGAATTTTTCGGGAAATATTAGATGGCTGAAATAAATGGTATAGCTCATATTGCTCTGTCAGTTACCAACATGGAGCGCTCTAGACCTTTCTACCGTGAGCTATTTAGAAACCTCGGTATGAAAATCGTTTCAGACAATGATTTCGGTTTCTATGGTGTGGGTGGACGCACCGGCATAGTGATTCATGAATGCTCTGAAGAAAATCGTGATCAAGCTTTCGATCAGAAACACCCTGGGTTGCATCACTTCTGTTTTCGCGCTCGATCTAGAGAAGACGTCGACCAGATTCATGAAGTAGCTCAGAAAATCGGTGCTAAAATAGTTCATCCTCCGCAGGAAGACGGCTTTGCCCCAGGCTACTATTCAGTTTTGTTTGAGGATCCCGACGGAATCCGCCTGGAGGCCAACTATATACCTGGCAAAGGCATTTTAGAGCCCGGTCTTGATCAGATCGGTCGTAAAGATACGAAATGGTAAAAATAGAACCCTAAACCTTCTGGAAAGCCCATAAACACTGCGATTGCATCGATCTCCGCTGGTGTTAAACTAGGCGACCTCGCGTATAAAAAAGAAGAAGGAGTAAGTATGCGCCTGCAAGCAAGTGTTCTATGGAAAGGCCTCCTATCCCTTGGAGCGCTAACCCTGATTCTAGCTGGCTTTCCAAGTTCCGCGGAAGATGCCGGCACTCTCTACAACACGCCCTATGACATTGCGCAAGGTGAGCGGTATTTCGAAAGACAGTGCTCTCGTTGCCATGGTTTCGATGCGAAAGGTAACGATGAAACCGGTGCCCCTGACATTACTGGACGACTAAATCGAGCCAGTAACGAAGTTGGGATTTTTAATGTTATTCGAAACGGCGTACCTAACACGGCGATGTTACCAGTAGATGTTAACTTACCGGATGCTCAAGTTTGGCAAGTGGTTGCCTATGTTGAATCATTGCGCTATGACCCCAACTCTGTAGTTTTGGACGGAGACGCTGATTCTGGGCTCTCCCTATTTATAGGTAGGGGAGATTGTTCTTCTTGCCATATGATAAACGGGCAAGGTGGAAGGCTTGGCCCGGATCTATCTCGCGTTGGAGAAAGTACTCGTCCGGAAGATTTAATGACTGCAATTACTGAACCTCATGAGGATGTTGCGCCAAGATGGTGGACCCTAGAAATTACTGGAGCTGACGGAGTACCACGTAGTGGATTTCGCATGGGAGAAGATAGCTTCTCTGTAAGAATTATGGATAACGACTCAAATCTTTGGTCGTTTATGAAAGGCGATATTCAATCCATCGAACGCATCGAGCGCTCAACGATGCCTAGTTATGATGGATCAATGTCAGAAAGTGAATTAGACGATTTAGTAGCTTACTTATTTTCTCTGAGAAGGGAGGAAAACTAGAATGAAACGCGTTCTTTGCACTTTGTGTGCGCTAGCAATAACAGCAATAACTGCGCAAGTGTCAGCACAGGAACAAGAATTCCAAACTGTAATGACTCCTGCTTTCTCCCCCATCACATGGGAAAGATTGGTTAATGCGAAAGACGAACCTCACAACTGGTTAATGTATAACGGCACTCTCGACGCTCAACGTCATTCTCGCCTCGATGAAGTCAATGTCAGCAATGTTGATGAGTTAGAACTCAAATGGGCTTATCAGATTCCTGAAATTGATCGTGCTGAAACCGTGCCAGTTGTTGTGGATGGCATCATGTTTATTACCGAAGCACCAAGCAACGTGGTTGCTGTCGATGCACGAACAGGGCGTCAGTACTGGCGCTACAACCATGAAATGCCAGAAGATCTGCGTATTTGTTGCGGTCGAAATAATCGCGGCATTGCCATTCTTGGTGAAACACTATTCATGAGCACCCTCGATGCACACCTGGTTGCGATCGATGCTCGCACTGGCAACTTGTTGTGGGACACAGAAGTTGCAAAACATGATAGCGGTTACTCAAAAACTGCCGCACCATTAATCGTAAAAGATTTAGTTGTTACGGGAATCGCAGGAGGTGAGTTCGGCATACGCGGATTTATCGATGCATATGACCCTGTTACCGGTGAACTGGTATGGCGTACTTATACAGTTCCTGGTGAAGGTGAATTCGGCGTTGATACCTGGTTAGGTGATTCCTGGAAAACAGGCGGATCAGCAACATGGATTACTGGCGCATATGATCCTGATTTAAACCTCATCTATTGGGGAACTGGCAACCCAGGTCCTGACTGGAACGGTGATGTGCGTTT
>JBJLER010000037.1:0-31733 GCA_045565735.1 Pseudohongiellaceae bacterium | reverse complement strand
AAACGAGCTCCAGCTATTTAATAGGCTTTTACCTGCTGAAGATTAAATCTAGGAGAATTTGTCCATGCCTCAGAATTACGATTTTGCTATTTGCGGTGCGGGTCCTGGCGGGGCAGCTCTGGCGCATATTCTATCCTCTAGAGGCTTGAAAACAGCCCTCATCGAAAAGCAGTCTAATTTTTCTAATGAGTTCAGAGGCGAAGGAATTATGCCCAGCGGCTATTATGCCTTGAAAAGCATAGGCTTTGATCTGGAAAAGATTGATTTACCCATGCAGATAAATTCTAAAATTAAAGCTCATTATCGCGGGGAACATCTAATCGATGCTGAAATACCTTTTAAGAATGATGGCGGCTTAAGGTGGGTCTCCCAACCAGCACTTCTTGAGCACATGATTTCTAAAACCGAGGACTACAAAGAGTTTAATTTCTTTCGGGGACATCGAGTAAACGATGTTATTTACGAGAATGACAGAGTTGTCGGCTTAAAAGGGGTTGCAGGAAATCAAGAATTTGAGTTTAAAGCTAAAGTAATTATTGGTTTCGACGGAAGAACTTCGATCTTACGCAAAAAGCTTGGATTTGAAGTCAAAGATTTCAAACAAATAATAGACATAATATGGTTTAAGATACCTTATCCAAGCCAGATTATTGAGCCTGGTACTGCTTTCGTAAATTTTGTACCAGAAGGGTTTATGGTTTGCCCTGCCTGCTACGATAATAAGCTACAAGTTGGATGGATCATAACTAAAGGTTCCTTCGGTGAAATAAAAAAACAAGGGGTAAATGTTTGGATTTCTGAAATGCAAAAACATTGCGCAGAAAACTTTGCCGAACACCTAGAAATAAGCAGAGATAAAATTTCAGATAGATTTGTTCTTGATGTGGGACTTGATAGATGCACAACCTGGAACAAAGATGGCGTCCTTTTGCTTGGAGATGCTGCGCACACAATGAACCCCGTGGGCGGTCAGGGTATAAATATTGCTTTAAGAGATGCGATAGTAGCTGCGAATCATCTAGTGCCTGCCATTACCGATAATGTCTCACCGGCAGAATTAGATGCTGTTTTTGAACAGATAGAGGAAGAAAGACTCCCGGAAGTTAGTCTTATCCAAAATATCCAAAAAAGGCCAACAACTGCCTTTAAGAAACAAAACCCAATTATTCTCTTCTTAATCAGAAATATTCCATCCATTTCCAAGCTAAGCTTTGTTAAACGATTGTTTGCTAAACTTCTAAATTGGATGGCATACGGTGTAACTGAGGTAGAACTAAAGGTCTGAGGTTGAGCTCTCGCCGGCATTTCAACTAACTTAATACATTACAGCAGTTTACCTCTATCAACTATCTTCTAAAAGCTCAATCAAAGCATTGTCAATAAACTCATCATCATCCTCTGTGCTAAAACCTGGACCTCCAGCGCCATGGCCATAAATCGAGTTTATGACCCTTAGCTCAGCGTTGGGCATTAACGATACCTCATACTCGTTATCTTCTGGGGGAAAATACATATCTGTTCTTCCCGGCATAACTATTGCCGGAATTGAAATCGATGCTAATGCTTTTTCTAGATCACCATGAAACTTTGGATGGTTGCTAACATCTGCTTTTTGCCAAGTGTCGAG
Source organism: Pseudohongiellaceae bacterium (assembly GCA_045565735.1). Classification (GTDB taxonomy): domain Bacteria; phylum Pseudomonadota; class Gammaproteobacteria; order Pseudomonadales; family Pseudohongiellaceae; genus UBA9145. The sequence goes on along the minus strand of JBJLER010000037.1, from coordinate 30,106 downwards.
CATGGCCAACAAATTATTAGCATCATTTTTTGGCGTAAAAAATGAATGCCAAGTATCAAGAAATTCTTGCATGTTTTTAAAATTTTCCCCCAACCATGATAGGTGTAACCCTTTTTTGTAAAATTCTTTTGAAAAAGCCCACCCAGCATAAATTGTTGTGAAAGCTCTTAGTCCTTTTTCGGGTTGGCTTTTGTAATTACCACCATTAAATTCTACGTCTGTAGTTAAGGCATTTTTCAAGCTTTCCAAAAACATCCAATTATGAATTGATGTTTTCGAGCTGCCGCAAATTGGTGCAATTGCACCAACATACTCCGGATACAGAGCGCCCCAATGAAATGCTTGCTGCGCACTCATTGAGAATCCCACCACTAACTTGATTTTACTTATACCAAAATGGTTTTTAAGAAGATGGTATTGAGCTATTACATTATCGTATGGGGTAATTGATGGAAAAAGAGTTCGATCAGAAGAGTATTGCTCATGATTCGGCGATGAAGAAAACCCATTGCCAAACATATCTGGAACAACAATAAAATATTTATTAGGGTCGAGCGCACGACCAGGAGCTATAGCTGCCCGCACATCTTCATGGTTTCCTGAATACCACGTTGGGTAAACAATTACATTAGACCCATTATCGTTTAAAGAACCATGAGTCTCATATGATAAAATTGCATCAGTTAATATCTCACCTGATTGGAGTTCAAAGTCACCAAGTTTGTACAAGTCTAATTGCATAGCCGGGCTCCATAAATTAATTTATCTCAAACCGATATGTTCAGCTTACTTATTTACAAGACAGTTGAGTTAATATTTCCTGTAAGTGGTTTTTCCATATTCTGTGTTTCTGAAAAGATCTAAAGGTATTACTAACTATGTTATAACGATCAAACAAGAGTTAAGGAGATAGTAGGGCTTTTGCACTTACATTTAGGGAAACTTCACTTTGTCCAGGGATTGCCGTCGGCGTTGCCATTGTTGGGTTATCCTGAGCAGACTCCATCATCGCCATTCTAGGCTGAAAAAAACCAGCACCTCTATCGCCATTAATTGTTACTTCTACAAGATTCGCAGAGCTTTTATCCAGTAGTTCCGCTGTTTCACTAGCCCTAGATTGTAACTTTTCAAGAGCGATTGATAATAATGAATCAGAAATCTGCGCGAACGCTTCCTCAGACAAACTATAATCAAGCCCGTTTATCTCCATGCCAATAGATTGCAGCTCTCCCACAGCTTCCAATAACACATCGCTATTTTTGCTGCTTAGTTGCAAACTCTGTTGTGCTCGCCATATTGGATTCTCTATGTCATTACGCGAAGGTCTGCCAGGGCGGAAAATGTAAATGTAATACTGCCCTGTTGAATACTCAATTTCTGGAATAACATCGATTAACTCATGGGCGCCTGCCATTTTTTCATTAACTTCATTTTGCAAAGAAATTTTATCCCTACCTTGGACTGAATACGCCAGCGATGCGTTTAAAGTGTCTTGCTCAACGCTTACTCTTTCAGTAACTCCCAGGTTCAACAATAGCTGGCCAGACTCAAGTTCCGTCAAATCAAAAGTATTCTGAGAAAAGCTAGAGGACGAAACTAGAATTAACGAAAAGCTGAAAACAAAAATCTTTCTCTTTATGTTAGTCATAAGAACCTCTTTAAATATTTCTATGGAGTCTACTAACCATATTCTTTTATATGAATTTATAGTCCAATACCAACAACAGATTGGTCCTAGCTTAATAGCTTCCAGAATAATGTGTAACGCACACAGATACTACCTACTTCGATAAGAGAGGGGATGCGCCGGTGGTCGGATATAATTTAGGCGCAATCTCCAATCACAATTTTATTCACATTACCCACCATTTGTTATTTCCTTTTCCTTAAAATCTCTTACCTTCCTCAAGAAATCTTCGCTATATATTAGAGGAGCTTCCTCATCAAACCAACGTGCCCCTACTTCAGTTGATATAAGTTTGTGTACCCAGGGATTACCATATAGAAAATCTAGCTCATAATCGCCAACAAACATAAGTTCTGCTTTAGTTGCGACTATTACTGATTCGCAGAGTGCCAGCCATCTATTCACAAATTGTGAGAATTGGATTGTCTCAATCTCGTCTAGTGGCTGATTACTGATTCCTTTCTGATAAATCTGAACAAACTCTTTGTCCCGCATTAACGCATCAGAGTTATTAATGACCATATTATTAATATCAAATGATAATTGTGCTGTTATATTTTCATTAGATTTTTCTAGCTCACGATTTTGCATCTTGATTTGTGCAGCTAGATAAAACAACGTCGCCAAAACAGCTACTGCTCCTATAATTTCTCCTATAGCTCCTAAAGCATCCCAATTCATCGTTTTTCTCCTATTCTTTCATATTGAATAAACGTTCTTTAAAATAATATGTAATATCCCTTGATGGAACCGATTTAGATAGACGGCCGACAAGATGGGATGCAGAGTTACGAAATTCCTTGATTTGTCGAATTGTTCTTCATATAAGTAATATCGTTGTCTGCCATTGCCTGTCGAACGCATTCTCTGCCTAATAGGAAGTTAGCAATATGAACTTATCGAGATCGCAGGCCTTTTCAGATTAGGAAACTTTGCATTTCTATTTTAATATCCTGTTTCTGGCTAAAGCATTTAACTGGAATTTAAAGAGCATATATCTAAATGAAGTATCAAAAAAACAAATGAGAATTTTCATATCCGCGATATTGATAATACTGCCAGATGCTCTAATTGCAGCAACTGCACTTGATGGCATCTGGGTATTAGATGGGCCCGGCACAGAGAGCGAAATTCTCCTCACCGAAGAAGGTGAGCGCCTTCGAATTGCATATGATCTCTTGGAGGATGATCCAAGTCTTTACTGCACTCCCGCGAGCGTCGCTCGAGTGTGGGCAAATCCCGGCTCGCGATTTGAAATCGGGCAGGTTGGGGAACATATTCTGATTAGTTATGAATTATTCGATTTGAGGCGGGAAATTCCCTTTATTAAATCTTCAATCGCAGATTTTCCAAGTACTAAAAATTTGGAAGGGACTGAATTCGCTCAAATGGGGTCTTCAGTTGCTTGGTACGAAGGTGATCGACTTATTATCGAATCGACTAACCACATACATGGTTATATCCGAACCTCTAGAGGAATCCCTCAGGGTTCAAATACACATGCCCGTGAAGAACTGGAAGTTGTTGGAGGCATATTACATATAACCCATACCTACACAGACGCAAATTTATTCGAACAACCGCTAATACTACAGTACTCCTTTAATCGACTTGAAAATGTCGAAATCGAGCGCTACAACTGCACCGATGCTGATTATGATTGGTTTATTGAGTTGAATATGCATAAAGAGGACTAAACGTGAAAAAGCCTATTCTATTTATTTTCACAATAATTTGTTTGCCGATTCTTGCTGATGCCCATCATTCGACCGCTGCCAATTTCACCCAAGAAATCATTTCAATAAAAGGCATAATAGAAAGTGTTAGATCTGTTAACCCTCACTCATCGATTCTAATAAAAAATACCGATGACGAAGGCGAGATAACGTTTTGGTTAATTGAAACGACATCCCGGACTACGCTGAATCGCCAGGGCGTATCACTTGATGTTATGGAGGTGGGCTCGGAGATCACTGCTACCGGCCGCAAGGGGCGTCGGGAATACACAATGTATCTCCAAAAGATCAGTTTTGAGGATGGTTCAGAATTTTTTCCGCAACAAGATAGAGATTAGCGCCATTCGCAAATTTAAGATGGAAAAGTTTCCTCTTCCCTTAAAACAGGCAAATTAATCAACTAAACGCAGCACGATAGTTGATTTTTGTTACATAACTTTAAACATCAAAGTGCATATCAGAATTTATTGTTAAAAGGAGAAAAAATGTCAGAAGAATTAGGAACATATTCATTAAAATACAAAGGTAGTACTTATACATCTGATGAAGCTGGAGATATAACTATTCATCAAAACTGGGAAGGAACTGCGGACGGTTTTGGTACCGTATTTGGGACACTTATTTGGGGGCCTACTCCTCCTTCTGGTTTAAATGAAGGCGGCAAAATCGAATGGGTTGGACAATCCTTTTTAGAAGATGGCACCACAGTGGTAGGCCAAGGCGAAGGAACTTGGGAAACCCCGCCAGATGATCATGTCGCTAAAACTTCTTTGCTCATAAATATTTCTGATGGCACGCAAATTAGGAGCGAAGGAGAAATGGCACTTCAAACTCTAGAATGGAATGGAACTATATATAGTGTTTAATTAACATAGCTATTTAGAGCCAAATTATTACTGGCCCGCGGTCTTTTCGAGGGCCAATCATATTATTAGAGATTCTATAAGTCCCTTGTTGGCCTACTCCTTAACACTAACTAAACTAGTTGGAGTAGGTCACGTTATTCGCGAATGCTTTGGACCGCATTGCAGAAATACTAAGGGAAGTCCGGGTCGAGGTGTAAGATGTTAGTGGTGACAGATGCTTGAATTTAATCCGATGCCTGCAAAACAAAAATATTTTTTTAACTTACTTTTGATCTGTGCATTTAATTTCAATCCTGTTTCCGCCCAAGAAAAATCTCTGGAGAACACTTCTTGGCAGTTAATTGCAATATATGGTTTCAATAATTCTGAATTTATTCCGAATAATCCTGAAAATTATCTCATGCGTTTTCGTCTAGAAAGTAGATTGCAAATTGAAGCTGACTGCAATCAGGCTGGGGCTACTTGGACGCAAGAAGCCTATAGCCTGACGTTGACAGATTTGGTCACAACACGAAAACTTTGTGTGCAGCCTTCTCTATTCAATCGTTTCATAATGAACCTAGATCGCTCTGAATCTTATCAATTATTAGACGATCAGCTGATTCTACGAACGAATTCTGAAGCAGACTGGATGGTGTTTGAACCTTACGTTTTCGTGCCGTCGTTTTAGGATAGGCTTGAAGGTTCTTTGATACTGGACGTCCGCTAGTGCTTTTCCAGAGTGCAGTGATATTCTGCGTTTTTAGACTCAGAACTATCCTAACGCGCAACCAATCTTGCCTTTTTCGAGCTTATTAAACGCCATTGTTAATAAATTCTTGCAGCTATCCATGCCACTAGAAACAGAAACAACCTTTTCACTATTCAAAATAAAAAAGGCCGGGGAATTAAGCCCCGGCCTTTTTTTAAAAACAATTTCACCTAGAAGGGATAATCCTGCAGTCTGGGTTGGTTAGGAAACCAATCCGGAACCTGTGCCCAGTTATCCTGATTAGGCATCTTAATCTTAGGCAACGTGTTCTGGTCTAATACCATCTGATCGTCTGTTATAACATCATTGAGATATAACAAGTACGCTGTTATTGAATAGACTTCATCTGGCAAGAGCGTACCTTCGGCACCAAGAGGCATACCTCGATTTATGTAATCCCAAACCGTAGTTGCATAAGGAGAGCGGATAGGAAGAATTCTTCCATATCCCCATGGGTTTTCCAGAATACCCACATCTCTCTTAACTAGTCTAGGCCCGAGACCATCGGTACCATTAGTGCCATGACAACCGGCACAGCCCTTTTCAAGGAACAGTTGGGCACCCAAGTCCGCAGTGCCACTGCCTGCAGGAAGCTCTTCACCTGTTGGCGCAATGGCAATATCCCAGGCGCTTATTTCTTCCGCGCTAGGCGTCCGACCAACACCATATTTGGTTGGCGACTGAGCGTGTGCTGCAATGCCCAGTAGCATGACTACCGGGAGTAATAATTTAAACAATCGCATTATGCACACTTCCGTCAGCATTAATTCGCCATGGCTGAATCGAGTTGTCCTGACCACGCACGCGGATTCGTTCACCCGGAGGTGTATTCCAGAATTCACCAATTTCCTGTCGAGAAGGCTGGACCTGGCCTAAGTCGTCGATACAGCGCGACTGTAATTCGCACTCAGAACCATCCCACTCCCAATCGAAGGCAAACAGGGTATGAGCCATTGGTTGTGGCTCGCCACGAATCTCCGCATCGAACCATGTCTGGCCTCCGTCAGTAGTTACTTCAACTCGATCTACTTTTCCGCCACCCGACCAAGCTAAGCCGCTTACTTGATAATAACCAGTACCTGGCAACTGCATGCCGCCAGAAGGGTGAACAATCACGGATTTAGGGCCAATCTGATAACCCAACGCGGCAGTGGCTGGATCTTGAGTTAAGTGACCATAGTCGTTGTAGGTCATGTAGTACTGATCAACTACCTTAATGCGTCGTAACCACTTAACATTGAAGATTCCTTCGAATCCCGGAACTAGCAACCGCAGAGGGAAGCCTTGCTGAGGGCGCACAGGCTCACCATTCATGGCATAACAAAGCAGACAGTCATCCATCGCCTTCGTCATCGGAATGCTGGAGGCTCCTTTAACTTCTTCTATACCCTCAGCCACTATCCAATCAGCTCCTTCTTTAACACCCGCTTCTTCCAGCAAAGTTGATAAAAGAACACCAGTCCATTCCGCATTACTGGTCATACCATGAGTTTCTTGAACATTAGTCATGCGGCTGTTGGCTCTGTTCCCTGCACACTCAACAAAATGCATACGGGTTACTGAAGGAAGACGTTTTAGTTCATCCATAGTGAACAATAATGGATTATCAACCAGCCCATGAATCATCAGGCGATGCTTCTCAGGATCGATATCCGGCAGATAGGATCCGCGGGTAGTTCCCATATAGAAGAGGGATGAAGGTGTAATAACGCCGTATTGATCTTGAAGTGGCGTGGCGATATGAAAATCCAGCCCAAAGGTATCTGGAGAGTGGCGGCCACCATGCGGAATTCGTTCGGATGTTACGAAGCGCGAACGGGAACCATAAGCAACCATATCATCCGAGCCGTGGATATAGCGTTCAGGACCTTCCAACTGGGCGCTTGCCGATTTGGAAGCCGCTCCAATCGCGGCACCGCCAGCAATGGCAGCACCTTGTTTTAAAAATTCCCTGCGATTTTGTTTCTTAGAACCCATGGGTAATCTCCTATCCTTTTACTTTTTACCTTCTTCTATGCGGATTAACTAAAGCAATTGTGATCCTTGGAGTATACGCGCAGGACAATCATTCCAAAAGACCTTTAGAAGCGCTGTAACACCTTGTTTCAACGCATTTATCCCATTTTAGTCGCCTCAAAATCAGCCTCAACCAAGCTGCTCACAGGCTAGTAATTCCATTGTATTTCACAAAAATCATCCCCATATTGGTTGGAATACCAGTATTATTTTAGTTCTAACTACTCATTGGAGTTTGCCATGAAACGAGTTTTTCTATTCGTAGCCACCAACCTAGCGATTCTTCTGGTTCTGGGAATCGTGCTCAGCATCTTGATGCCGGTATTGGGGCTCGATTCCGCGTCCAATAGCGGACTGTTCTTTATCTGCGCCGTTTTCGGTATGGGGGGATCCTTTTTATCCCTGCTCATGTCCAAGTGGATTGCTAAGCGCAGCGTAGGTGCCTACGTAATCGAAAAGCCGCGCAACCAGGAAGAATCCTGGCTGGTAGACACAGTTCGACGGCAGGCTGAAATGGCAGGAATAGGCATGCCAGAAGTCGCAATATACGATTCACCGGAAATCAATGCATTCGCCACCGGAGCGAATCGAAACAATGCGCTGGTAGCAGTGAGCACCGGCTTATTGCGTAACATGACTGCTGATGAAGCCGAAGCGGTTCTAGGCCATGAAGTCAGTCACGTTGCCAATGGCGATATGGTTACACTTACTTTGATTCAAGGCGTGCTAAATACTTTTGTTTACTTCTTTGCCCGAGTTGTCGCCAATATTGTGAACCGCGGCAATAACTCCTACTTCGTCTATTTCATGACGGTAATGGCGTTCCAAGCAATTTTTGGCATTCTCGCTTCTATTATTGTGATGAGATTTTCTCGCTATCGTGAATATCGCGCCGATACTGGTGGAGCGAATCTAGCCGGTCGACAAAAAATGATTGCTGCACTGCAACGATTGCAATCGAATCACCAGGAAAGTCAATTGGATGGTCAACTTACCGCTTTCGGTATCACTGGTAAGCGCTCCTGGGCAGAATTGTTTATGAGTCATCCGCCAATCGAGAAACGAATAGCGGCGCTACAAGGACAGCACGGTTAAGAGTGGAAGATTGCTTTGCGCTTTTCCATAAACGCAGAGATCGCTTCCTTCGATTCCGGATCAGCCATGCTTGCGATGAGATGCTCTGCTTCAAGTCGCAAGCTAGCATCTAAGTCCTGATCTAGCCCCTGATTTAAATTTGTTTTCATTCGACGAAAAGCATTGGTCGGCCCATTAGCAAGTTTTGCAACATAAGCCTGTGCGTCAGCTCGAAACGTATCTTGGGAAAACACTTTGTTAAAAATCCCCAGACGCGCGCAATCTTCTGCCCCGACTCTATCGCTTAAGTAAAATAATTCTTTTGCTTTGGCTAAACCAATCAGCCGCGGTAAAAACCAACTAGCACCGTAATCTCCTGATAACCCTATGTTGCCAAAGGCTGTTGTAACAAAGGCATTGTCAGAAGCGATTCGCAAATCACAGGCAAGCGCAATAGAGAGACCTGCACCTGCCGCCGCACCCGGTAAAGCAGCGACTGTTATTTTGTTCAGTTCATGAATGCGCTTAGTCAGGCTTTTTTGTTTTTCGATAAGATTTTTAATTCTCTCCTGATCAGTCGGTGTTGGTTCTGCGGAGTCCGTTTTTTTAGCCCCGGACCCCATTCCCGAAATATCACCGCCCGCACAAAAGGCATCCCCGGCACCGGTAATCATTACTGCGCCTGCCCGCTCATCATTTTCCAATTGAGCCAGCGTCTGCCTTAGAGCTGGAGTCAGAATATCTCCCAGCGCATTTTTCTTATGGGGTTTATTTAGTGTGATCGAAGCAACTCGATCTTCAATCGTACAAAGTAGCTCTTCAGTTCCAGTATCAATTTCAATCATTCCGTTTACCTATCTTATTCTGTTTCTAACGGATCAGAAGAAGCTGCATTACTTTTTTTAGTTGCCAGAAAATAGAAAAACCCGCCCAGTGCTATCCAGAAAATTATAATTGCCCATTCCTGTGGCCACAGCAACGCTGATGGGCTGCCGGGCAGATACAAGAATCCCAGCCCGACAGACAAAACTAACGCAGCCCAACCAACCAAGTTTCCGAATCGGACACGGTAGGGTCGTTCCAGTTCCGATTCGCGATTACGTAATACAAGAAATGACCAGGACACCATGCCGTAAGCAAGAACAATACCGAAGCCACCTGCATCAACTAACCACACCATTACTGGCCTGCCGAAGAATGGACCAATCACCGAAAGGCCGCCAATTAACAGAATGGCATTGTAGGGCGTTCGATAACTTGGGTGCAGTTTACCCAGTGAAACCGGCAACAGACCAGCACGTGCCAGAGCATATATTGCCCGACTTCCGCCAACTATGAATGCATTCCAACTGGTAATTATTCCAGCCAGGCCAGCCCCTAACATAGCAAGTCGACCAAACTCTCCGTAGATTTTCGAGTTCGCTTCTGCAGCTAATACATCACTGCTGCCAAGTTCATTTTCGTTAATCATTAGGCTCACGCCAAGAACAATTAAACAGTACCATGCAATGGCCATCATCACAGAAAGCATTAACACGGCACCGATGTCTCGAAACGGCAGGTCAATTTCCTCTGCCGCTTGAGGAATTGTATCGAAACCAACAAACATGAAAGGCACCATCACTAGAACAAGAGTTATGCCCACAGGACCATCTATAAATAGCGGATCTAAATTAGTTACCTGTCCCCTGAAAAAAGAACCAAAAAGAAATAAGCCCCCGACCAACAAAATAACAATCACTACCGTGGATTGCACAATTGCCGCTATACGCACGCCACGAATATTTAACATAGTCATGGCTGCCGCGCCGGAAACACCTACTAGTACCCATGAAAGGTAGACGTCCCACCCTGCAACCCGCCAAAGAAAAACTCGATCAAGCCCAGGAATCATGGAATCGAGAACAGTAGGGAGCGCCACAGCTTCAAAAGTAACTACAGATACATAGCCGAGAATGATTGCCCAAGTACAAATAAAAGAAGCACCTGCTCCTAATGCTCGATGACTGTATACGTGCTCACCACCAGCGAAGGGTAATGCAGAAGCAAGCTCAGCATAGGTGAGACCAATCACTAACATAATGGCGCCGCCGATCAGAAAAGCAATTATGGCACCAGCAGTTCCCGCGGATTCAATCCAGGTAGATGAAAGTACTACCCAACTCCAACCGATCATTGCACCAAAGGCCAGCGCTAAGGCATCACGCCTGCCTAGTACGCGGCGAAATCCTGACTCTTGACCCGACTCAGACATTTATTAAATTCCAACAGAATAAGATGATTTACTTACCTTGGAAATCTCCCACTCGTCTTTCTGACACAGCTTTAACGCCTTCGAAGTGATCCTCAGTTTGAGTTAACCAGAACTGTTCACGACCTTCGATATCCGTTGCGGCTTGCACCGCTTCCTGAATTCCAGGTCTTAATTGTTCGCGCAGTGAAAGTAATGCCAGTGGTGCGTTTTCTGCAATTTCGGTCGCTAATGCGATTGCTTTTTCGCGAACATCAGCAGCTGAACATAAAAGATCCGCAGCTCCCCACTCCATTGCTGTTTCACCGTTAATTCTTCTTCCGCTATAAAAAAGTAGATGGGACTTTTGCACTCCGATTGCTCTCGGTAAAGTATGGGTCAAACCAAAGCCGGGCGTGAATCCGAGCTTTACGAAGTTTGCGGTTAAACGCGTATTCTCACAAACAACCCGAAAGTCAGCCATCATAGCCACACCCAGTCCTCCTCCCACAGCGGCACCCTGCACTGCAGCAATAACTGGTTTTTTATTGCCGAACAAGCGAACAGCTTCCTGATAGATTGGATTTCTCTGATCAGCTGACTCGGCGACGAGAACATCACCTTCAGCTTTTGAGTCGGGAGTTGAAAAGTTTGCACCGGCACAGAAATGTTTTCCGTTGGAGCAAAGCACTATTGCCCGGCAATTCGAATCTTTATCTAGTTCATCGAAGCAATGAGCCATGTCTCGAATCAAGGCCAGATCAAAAAAATTATTTGGTGGTCGATCGATTTCGCACTGTACGACAAACCCAGGCAGTTGCGTGACTTTTATATCTCCATATTGTTCTTTCATTCTTAAATCCTTTAGCTACCAACCACATTGCCTGTCTTGGTTCTGTCCATCTAACCAGACTTTAAGTGGCGCAAAATAATCGATAATTGCAGATGCATCGAGCTCTGGTTGTCCGGTAATCGCTTCCATCGCTTCCTGCCATGGTCTGCTAGCGCCCATTTCCAACATGGCCTGCAGCTTCTGGCCGGCCGCTTCATTGCCATAAATAGAGCAACGATTAAGTTGTCCTTCATGGCCAGCAGTTTCACATAGGGCGCGATGGAATTGAAACTGTTGAATGTAAGCCAAGAAGTAGCGCATATAAGGTGTATTTCCTGGAATGTGATACTTGGCACCTGGATCAAAATGGGTTTCGTTACGCTCTATTGGTGGAGTAATGCCTTGATATTCTTCACGTAACACCCACCATGCTTCGTTATAGTTTTCAGGTGCGATCTCTCCATTAAATATCTGCCAGCGCCACTGATCCACAACCAGAGCGAATGGTAGAAATGCAATTTTATCTAACGCTAGATTAAGCAAGTAACCAAGATCTCCTTCTACACCCGGCTCTTCTTCCAACCAGCCAATATCAACGAGATATTTAGGTGTAACTGATAAGGATATAACGTCTCCTGTTGCTTCATGGAAACCATCGTTAGCGCTTTCCCGAAAAAGTACTGGCTGCTCTTTATAGGCACGTTGATAGAAATTGTGTCCAAGCTCGTGATGTACAGTGGTGAAATCTTCCGCATTCATATCAATGCACATCTTGATACGCAAATCATCCTGGCCATCCATACTCCACGCACTGGCATGGCATACGGCTTGGTGGTCAACCGGTTCAAGAAACATGGATCGATCCCAGAATGTATCTGGAAGTGGCTCAAACCCTAGCGAGGTGAAAAAGTGTTCAGCGGTTTCCACCATTTCAATTTCATTATCGAGATTTTCCTGCACCAGCTGATCTAAATCGTAACCAAGATCTGAGGTTTCTGGCTTAACCAGATCATAAAGACTAGTCCATTGTTGTGCCCATTGGTTGCCTAACAGATGTGCTGGGATCGACCCGTTAGCCGGTACAACATCATCGCCGTAGAAATTATTGAGCCCATCGCGTACGTGACAATGAAGCGCATCGTAAAGTGGTTTTACTCGTTGCCATTGATCATTAGCATCCGCCATAAAATCATCGGAATCCATGTCGTATTTAGATCGCCAGAAAACACTCAGGTTGTCATAGCCTAATTCCTGCGCACCTTCATTGCCGATTTCCACTTGCCGCTGATATAACTCACGCATAGGTGGACTTACTTCACGCCAGCCAATCCAAATTTCTTCTAACTCATCAGGATCGCGACTTTCTCGCATAAGGTTTTCCATTTGATCGCCAGTTAAACACTCCTCCTGACCATTTACTTCGCGACAGTATCGCCCCGACCCATACATGGCATTCATGCGGGATCCGATTTCAGCTAACTCTCTGGTTTTTTCTGAATCTTGCGGTGCCGGAAATACCAAGACTTGTTTTAACAATTCTAGTTTTCTGCGGTCCTGCTCACTTAAAGCCACACCGTTATAACGTGCTGCCTCATTTGCGAGATTGACTGATAACTCGGTAAAACGCTGTGAAACCGTTGCTTCAGCAACCTGACTGTCATAGCCGATATTAGTATTTGCCAGCCAGGAAACATGGGCTAATTCTTTGCCAATAATTTCTAGACTCGCTTCTGCTTCAGTAATAAACGCTTGCGCTTCAGCAACTGATGGGTTCGATTCAGTGATTTCGATTTCAGCAACTGCGGATGGCGTGGCTTCTTCCTGCGGAGCTTGACCGCAAGAGGTCAGCATTGCAGCACAAAAAACTGCTGCCAGAGGCTTAATTGTGTGAAGAATTCTTGGTTTAGACATGGGCAACCAGCTCGACTTTAATCTGTAAAAGGAAGTTAGACTAAAGAGATTCTGGTTGCCACGCAATAAGTTATTTGCGGCCTATTGAAAAGCTATTCAGCCGCTTTCCTGGCTCTTTCTCTCACTGTGTGATGCTTCTACCCGACCATCCTCATAGGCTTTGTAGACCAAATAAACACAATTTCCTAAAGCCTAGTTAAAAATTAAGTTGCCATAAGCAAAATGACCACACTGATGGCTATAAGTGCAACGCCAAGATACTCGCGGGCGGAAATCTTTTCACCGAAATAAAGATAGGTGATAAGCAGGCTGACGATGAACTCAGTTTGACCTAGGGTTCTTACTAGCGCCGCATTTTGCAAACTCATGGAAGTGAACCATCCCACCGAACCGGCAACACTAGTAAATCCGACAAAGGTGCAGGCTCCTAGGTTTTTCATCATCAGATTTAGTTGTTCACGTTCCTTTATGTAAATCCAGAGCAGGCAAATTAATGATTGCAATATCACCATGTAAGCTAAGACTAATGCGGCACTGAGCAATCGCGGCGAATCTATAGAAAGAGAAGCATCTCTAATCCACAAAGATGCTAAAGCAAACCCGAGACCGGCACCAACGCCGTAGCGAATACTTTGATTATCAGTGAAATCTTGTAATGAGACTTTCCAATTGCTTGCCACAAGCAGGCCCGTGACTCCAACTACAACTGATAAATAGCCAAGCGCAGAGAGTGCAGCGGAAAAAAACATCGCGCCTAACACTGCAGTTAAGACAGCTTCGGTCTTTGCCAGCGCAGTTCCAACCGCAAAATTTTTAAGAGTAAGCGCTTTGATCAAGCAGATAGTAGCGAGGATTTGCGAAACTCCTGCCAGCGCTCCCGACTGAAAGAACTTACGATTCAGTTCGAAGCTCACAGGTTCATATGCCTGCCATACAAAGTAGAGATAGATAAGAGCGAACTTAATACCAAAGAGGAAGCGTACCAGCGTTGCAGCTTGTATGGATATTCGATTGATTAATTGTTTTTGCGCGGCTGTTCGCACTGACTGCATAACAACCGCCAACAGCGTAAAGACTATCCATGTTTCCATGAATTCACTATACAAACGCAACATTAATAAAACAAATACAGCACTATTTCTAGCCGGTTTTGCGTTCGCTCCCTAAACTGAAATAGGCTGAAATTGCTACGTTAAACGACTATTGCGGATAACCATCCGGCGAATATTGCGCTGCTCCAGGAAACTCCATCTTACGCACATTAGAATGGCCGACATAGATTGCATCTTCTGCTTCCCTGCGTCGCGCATACTCCCACATCCAATCATCTTCTTCTGTCCGACTAGGAATCTCCCCATTAAGAGCAGTACGTATAATTTTTTCGACTTCCACGGGATTATCCCGCTGCGGGTAATGACCCGCGGTGGGAAGAATCCACATCGAACTTTCAACATCACGATCGTTTAAATAAGTTAACCAGACATAATTGGGTATACGGATTGGATTCACGATATCAGTAATGCCCCATAAATAAGCAACAGGTACTGGGCTGCGAGGTAAATTATCGAGCCAGTCAAATTCATTCTCTGCTCTCTCTAATAAATACTTACCCACATGCAGTAAAGATCTGTTGCCATCGTTGAAAGCAAAGATATCTGAATAGGCCACCGCTACAGCATCTCCCTCCGTCAAACGGGGCTGAGCACTCCTTGCTTCAATCATTTGCGGACCACGCACTGGATCCAAAATAATAGTTTGAAAATCCGTTAGATTTGCCAGTGGTAAAAACATGCCACTGTTGGATAAGAAGTGGTAATTCAAGTTGTAGCGAGGATCAGGGTTATCGATATAATTACCAAGGAAGGCGAGCCCAATACTTACCCCACGGTCATGGGTAAACATTGCAAAGTCATCAAACTCCACAACTTCTCGCACAAAGTAGTCCACTATCTCCGCATTTTCCGCAAGCATGTACGAAAAACCATTCAATGGCTTATCTGAAAACCCTGATCCGGGAAAATCCAAAGCAGCGATGTAGTAATTATCTTCCAACAAGGGAATTAGCGCATGAAAATCAAAAGACGAATTTGGAAAGCCATGAATAATGAGTAGTTGAGGATTATTGGGATTCCCCCAGGTGCGATAGAAAACATCAATGACCGCGCTGTTGTTATTGCGCGTAGTGGAAGTCCACTCGAAATAGTCACCCCCTTCATACCATTCCTGAGCAAGCTCAGAATAGAAAACGAAATCTTCCTGCGCAGCTGCGTTATAGGAACTCAGCAGAAACATTAGTGAAATAAATCGCATTACAGGCTTCATGGTTGTACTGGCCTTCTTTATTCTTTCAATTCTCTATTCAGATACGTTAACCGTAATCCAGGCATCATGATAGAGCCCACCATCATCAGCCCTACCCCAGAGAATATACTCACCAGGCTCACTGAAAGTGGCGTTTACTTCATAGACACCATCTTCAGGAATTGGTGGAGGTAGCCACAGCGCTCCCCACGGTGAGTTTGCACTGGTGCGAGTGTCTTCCCAGACTTTCACCTGAGGAGGATCAAAGTTTACATCGCCAGGACCGCGCCACTTATTCCAGGAATAATAAAGTCCATTAACTTTATTTACAGTAACTTTTATCGGCGGAGTCATCAAACGACGCTGCATGATGTTCTCCTCCGTCACGAAAGCTGCTGCCAAGGCACCACCTGCAAATTCGGCGAATGCTCTCGCTTCTTCTACTGGATCAGTGGGATCTGGAAGCCCATCGTCAATTACTAGCGTATCAAGCTCTAACGGTTCCCCAACTCGAGCTACGCGAATACTATCGCCTTGCACAGTAACAACCGGCGGAATGTTGGCTCGGGATTCTGGGCTACTAGTGCCCGCACCAAGAGAGCCAGTCTCCGATGCGATAACCATGTTATCTACCAAGTAATCCGCTTTCAAAGTGGCATAGGCTTTTCTTTCTAAACCATTTACATTCAGAGTCCAAACCAGTTCGCGATCACCCCAATCTGACGGTACAGTGACTTCAAAAGTAAATCGATTGCGTCGAGGTAAAAAATGAGTTGGTTGTCCACGATCAGCATCCCCCGGTTCGAAATAGTTATTCTCACCAACGGTCGTATCTGGGGCTTCTTCCCAATTCTCATTCATGTAACCGAACATCATATTAAAGGTACCGTCTGGGTTCGGACGCCAACCTTCAAATGCTGGTTCAACATGCTGCCCACTGGTATAAGTCTGGGCCCAAGAGTTTTGCGTAGGTAGCAAACTTGCCACTACTAACGTAACAGCTTTAAAAGTCAGCCTGCTGCCAGTTAATAATTCATCTTTCATAACTACGTTGTCTCCAGTAATTCATTCATTACTCTTAATCGGAAGCTTCCTCGCTTCCTGTCATTGGTGCTACTAATGGCGCTCCGCAAAGTGGACAGCCAATTACGTGATCATTCGGACTAAGGTTTAATACCTGGCGCCGATTTTCCATCTCTTCATGGAACTGTTCATCAGTCATCTTCACCCGCATACCGAGATCGATAAACATATTAGTTACTGAGCGATTACCAGAACCCTGCCAATTTCGCGGATCAGGTACGTTTGGATTGGTTTCAGTGTTATTCATGTAGCCTACAATGTGCATGATCGTGCCCTTAGGCAACAATGGCGCAGCATCATCTTCAAAGGCATAACCGCGAACCCAGTTATGGTCATAACCAACACAGGCCAATGTTTCTACTGTGTATCCCCAGATTGCTTCAAGGCACATACGCTCGCCTGGGGCGTGCAAGTGTGGTTCAAAAGTGATGAACTTAGTGTGTTGTTCTAGAACTGTGTACGCGTGCAGCTCTTGGTTGTCCTGGTTCCCAGCGATGCTGATATCTACCCCATTACCGAGGCCAAGAGATACTCGCTCATACTTCGGTTCGTAACCCAATGGGTGGAAACGGAAACCAATTTCTAAATGCCCAGTGGTGTCCTGCCCATTGGAGTGCAAATGAACAGAATCAGAATAAATATAAGTACCAGACCGCAATAAACGGCCGCCTTCTGGATCAAAAATATCTGGGTTACGCCCTACTTCATGCACTGGCCAGCCAGTCACTGATTCTTCCACTCTATTCCCATCTTCATCGAGTTCAGCTGTGCTCCAGATCATGTGATGGAAGATGTAACGTCCACCTACGGTGTCCCGACCAGTTCCTGTTGTATTGTTGACGTCATTAACTTCGACAACCTCAACTGATTTCACGTAGCGGTCTTGTTCTAAACTTACAGGTACACGATCAATCTCGCCCCACCAATCTGCTGTGCCAGCAAGCTTAGTAACAGAATTGGTTCTAACGATTAAATCAGGTTCACCTGCAGTCCATTTAAGTGAATCATCAAATACCAATGGCTCTGGTGCGTCCGCTATATCGCCTTTTGGAGTTCCACTGCGAGCCCAGGTTGAGATGGCTACTATTTCCTTATCATTTAAAGAAGGATCATTCTTATAATCTTGAATACCTATGTCTTTTTCCATGTACCACGGAGGCATGGCACCGGCCCGATCCCGTAGTCCAGTTTTGTATTCAATCAGACCTGCGAAAGGTGCGACTTGAGCATAAGTCACTAGAGGCATTGGACCGACACCACCAACTCGGTGACAGTTCTGACAGCTACGCTGTAGAATCGGTTCAATATCCTTATGGAAGGTGATTTCGTCAGATTGAGCTAGCGCGTTTAGAGGGCCCATAAGAGCAAGTAATCCTAAAACGCTTATGACTTTGCTTATAACTGAGTTAATCGGCTTCGACATGCTTAATCCTCCTCAGTGATGTCGTTACAGCTTTATTTTTATATCTCTTGCAATTGGTCTTTTTATAAAACCTGCCATCAGGCGAACTGGGCCGAGTGAATCTCGTAAAAATCAGCCTTTTATTTTAACTGACTTTGAGTAGACCAGAAATTCTTTCTGCCCACTTATATTTATCCTTTTGACTTAACTCACTATTTCAAAGCCCCTGGCTTTTAAAAGCTAGTCAAATCTTCGATCAGAAAGCCCCAAAATGCATCAAGACTTTCCGCTCGAGTTATATTACTAGCCTAGCCGGCAAATTCCGCCTTTTCTTCTTCCGTGATTTCCTTAATGCTCAGCTTGATGCGCCCACGAGCATCCAGGTCAGTACATTTCACCAAAACATCCTGTCCTTCCTGAAGATACTCATTCACATTTTCTACACGCTCCTTAGAGATCTGTGAAATGTGCACAAGGCCATCTTTTCCAGGAAGAATAGTGACGAAGGCGCCAAAATCGACAATGCGGGCTACCTTGCCGTTATAAAGTTTTCCAACTTCGGCTTCGGCGGTTATGGCATTAACCATTTCCAGCGCGGCATCCCGAGATTGAGAATCTTCGCCGTAGATACGTACGTTGCCATCGTCATCGATATCAACAGAAGCACCAGTGTCTTCCGTAATACCACGAATAACTGCTCCGCCTTTACCTATAACATCACGGATTTTGTCTGGATCGATTTTAATCATGGCCATGGAAGGCGCATTTTCAGAAACCGTTTCACGTGCTTCTGAAATTACCTTATTCATTTCACCAAGAATGTATTGGCGAGCCGTATGGGCCTGCTCCAAAGCAATCTCCATAATTTCTTCGGTGATTCCCTGAATCTTAATGTCCATTTGTAATGCTGTTATACCATTGGCGGTTCCAGCAACTTTAAAGTCCATGTCGCCAAGGTGATCTTCATCACCGAGGATGTCAGTGAGTACCGCGAAGCGCTCACCCTCTTTGATAAGCCCCATAGCGATCCCAGCAACTGGTGCTGACACTGGTACACCTGCATCCATCATGGATAAGCTGCTACCACAAACGCTAGCCATAGACGATGAACCGTTTGATTCAGTGATTTCCGAAACTACACGAATGGCATATGGGAAATCTTCTTCCGCTGGCATTACCGCCGCTACACCACGACGAGCTAAACGACCGTGTCCGATTTCACGGCGCTTTGGTCCACCCATAAAGCCAGCTTCACCAACTGAAAATGGAGGGAAGTTGTAATGCAACATAAATGGATCTTTCCTAGAGCCACTAAGATCTTCGATGATCTGCGAGTCACGCACTGCACCCAGAGTCGTTACAACCAAAGCTTGAGTTTCGCCTCGAGTGAACAATGCGGAACCATGTGCCTTCGGCAGAACACCGGTTTCTACATGGATATTTCTAACAGTCTTGGTATCGCGACCGTCGATACGTGGTTCGCCATCTAAAATGCGGTTTCTCACAGTGCTCTTTTCTAAAGCACCAAATACTTCAGCCACCTCACCCTCACTGGCACTTGCCTCTTCATCTGCTAATTCAGCAACAGCTTGTTGACGAAGTTCATCAACAGCATCATAGCGCTTCATCTTTTCAGAAATTTGATAAGCAGAAGTCACACCAAGACCAAACTTCTCGGCGATCGCATTCTTAAGAGTTGTATTTTCTTCAGATGGTTGCCAATCCCATGGCTCCTTGCCAGCTTCTGCTTTCAGCTCATTAATTGCATTGATCACAACTTGCATTTCCTGATGAGCATAGAGAACAGCGCCTAACATTTGATCCTCTGTTAGTTGCTTAGCTTCTGATTCCACCATCAATACGGCAGATTGAGTTCCCGCCACAACCATATCAAGCAGTGAGTTTTCTAACTGCTCGTAGCTTGGATTCAAGGTATAACCAACTTCGGCATCATAGCCGACTCTGGCAACTCCGATTGGCTCCGCGAACGGGATTCCTGAAATAGCCAGGGCCGCGGATGCGCCAATCATTGCGGCTATATCTGGATCTTCCTCTTTGCCGCCTGAGGTAACAGTACAGATTACCTGCACTTCATTCATGAATCCCTTTGGAAAAAGAGGCCTGATTGGTCGGTCAATTAAACGCGAAGTCAGAGTTTCTTTTTCTGTTGGACGGCCTTCTCGTTTAAAGAAGCCACCAGGTATCTTTCCTACGGCGTAAGTTTTTTCCTGATAGTTAACTGTTAAGGGGAAAAAACCTTGTCCGGGATTAGCTTGTTTTTTTCCAACTACAGTTGCCAGCACTTGAATATCATTTATTTTTACTACGACAGCGCCTGTAGCTTGTCTGGCAATTTTGCCTGTTTCTAATGTTACTGTTTGATTTCCATATTGGAAGGTTTTGGTTACTGGATTAAACATATTCTCATTTCCTACTAATTCAAAACGTGCGCCTGATTCCTACGTCGAGCGCAGCGTCCCAGTAATAAATACTAATTAAATAAAACTACCGACGCAGACCTAGTCGCTGAA
This sequence comes from Pseudohongiellaceae bacterium, assembly GCA_045565735.1. Taxonomy (GTDB): domain Bacteria; phylum Pseudomonadota; class Gammaproteobacteria; order Pseudomonadales; family Pseudohongiellaceae; genus UBA9145. The sequence goes on along the minus strand of JBJLER010000037.1, from coordinate 9,686 downwards.
CTAGAGATGAATATCTTTCAACGTTCTTTCTCTTAAGATAATCAAGCAACTTTCTTCTGCTATTCACCATGCGGATTAAGCCGCGTCGCGAATGGTGGTCATGGATGTGCTCTTTGAAATGAGCTTGCAATTCATTAATGTTGGCAGTTAATAGGGCAACCTGAACTTCAGGTGAGCCAGTGTCGCCTTCTCCCAATGCATATTCCTTAATGATTGTTTCTTTCTCTTTAGCTGATAAAGCCATTTTATTTCTCCGTAATATGCCCTTAAACAAATCGCTCTCGCACGTCTTTTACCTTCGTGCCACATATTAAATATAGCGATACAACTTCCTTTTAAAATCAGAATAACCACGCATATTGATAGTTACCTGATACTGTCCTAGTAATTAAATGTTTGCTCGTTTCTTTTTCAAAATTAAGAAACTATCAAACGCCTCGGAGCAACTTTGCCGTCATCGTCTATACAACCGATGCCGATAAACTGCTCTTCTTCATACAATCTCACCAGGCCTTCTTCTGGTAAGTGTCTTACCACAACTGCCTGCCCATTCTTTAAATGACTGGCAGTTACACTAGGGAGGTTAACCTCCGGTAGTTCTGCTATGGCCTGATCCATCGGGATTAATTGCTCATCAATGACTTCAAGGCCGCCTTGCACTTTTAGCTCCGCTAAGGCTTCTACGTCTTTACAGTCTTCTTCTCTAAACACACCAGCCTGGGTGCGTCTTAGTTCGATGATGTTAGCTCCACAACCTAATGCTTGCCCTAAATCATCTGCGATCGTTCGAATATAGGTTCCTTTGCTACAAGTAATATCTAATTCGATTATATCTTCCGCAATATTCAGTAAGTTTATTTCATATATTGTAACTTTGCGCTTTTCCCGCCCTATCTTAATGCCCTTTCTCGCCATTTTGTAAAGCGGAACACCACCCACTTTCAGCGCCGAATGCATTGGCGGTAATTGTTCAATTTCACCACGGAAAGCATCTAATTCTTTTTCAATACCAGCTTCTGAAACACTGAAATCCGTAATACTTTGTATTACTGTGCCCGTCTTATCTCCACTATCGGTTCTTTCACCCAGCTTAATCTTTGTTCGGTAGCGCTTATCCGAATCCAACAAAAACTGAGAAACTTTTGTCGCCTCGCCTAAACATAATGGCAACACTCCTGTTGCCAAGGGATCTAGGCTCCCCGTATGTCCTGCTTTATTCGCTTCATAAAGCTTTTTTACCTGCTGTAGAGCGGCATTGGAGCTTAGTCCGGTGGCTTTGTCTAAAATGACAATGCCATTAATACTTCTTCCTCTATTTCGACGCCGCCTATTCACTGCCAGTTCTTACTCTTTCCTGCGCTTGCCTTAGCATAAACTATCTTAATCATCAGATTGCAGTTTCCGATCCGCCGCCAATGCGTCATCTATGAGCGAAGACAATTGTTGACCTCTTTCTATGCTGCCGTCATAGTGAAACTCCAACTTCGGAACCGAACGAATTCTTAGTCGCTTAGCCAACATCGTCCGAAGAAATCCAGAAGCTTTTTTTAGTGCTTTCAAATTTTCTTCTATTTCGAGTTTGTCCAGCTCTCCTGGCGCAGACAAAGTGGAGTCATTTACTTCTCCGTCATCACTTAATGTATTCAATACAGTGACGAAGATTTTTGCGTAAGCAAGATCCCTGCTTACATCGACCCCGGTAATGGAAACCATTCCAACCCGCGGGTCTTTTACTTCCAATTGAATTAGCGTGGCTAATTCTCGTTGAATCTGATCAGCGACTCGCTGAACCCTTGGAGACATATCCGCCATTCAGATATTCCTCACAGACTTCTAGCGACTTCAGTAGTCTCATACACCTCGATCTTGTCGCCGACTTTTACATCATTGTAGTTGCGCACGCCAATACCGCATTCGATGCCGTTTCTGACTTCCGCTGCATCATCTTTAAATCGACGCAGTGATTCTAGTTCACCTTCATAGATAACCACATTGTCCCGTAGAACACGAATTGGCTTGCTTCGATAAACAGTGCCTTCGATAACCATGCTTCCTGCGATCTGTCCGAACTTGGGTGAATTAAACACATCTCGTACTTCAGCGATGCCAACAATTTCTTCGCGGATTTCTGGGGCTAGCAATCCACTCATGATTTGTTTTGCATCGTCAATTACATCGTAGATTACGTTGTAATAACGCATCTGCAATCCTTCGTTTTCGATGATCTCTCGCGCTGCCTTATCAGCTCGAACATTAAAGCCAGCAATCATGGCATTAGATGTTGTCGCCAAATGAGCATCGTTCTCTGATATTCCACCCACACCGGCACCGACAATGTTTACATCGACTTCTTCAGTTCCAAGTTTCAGTAATGACCCGCTAATCGCTTCAAGGGAACCGCGCACGTCGGCCTTAAGAATGACATTGAATATTTTCTTCTGATCACTACCTATACCATCAAACATATTTTCTATCATTGAAGTTTGCTGTTTAGCCTGCAGTGAATCTTTATGTCGCGCACGTCTAAATTCAGCTACTTCTCTCGCGCGTCTTTCATCTGACACAACAACAAATTCGTCGCCAGCATCAGGTACTCCATTAAGTCCAAGAATTTCAACTGGAATGGCCGGGCCAGCTGATTGCACGCTCTCGGCATTTTCATCCACCAAGGCTCGCACCCGGCCATACTCGTGGCCAGCCAATACGATATCACCTGAGTTGAGTGTTCCATTTTGCACTAGTACCGAAGCAACAGGACCTCGGCCTTTATCAAGTCGAGATTCAATAACCATGCCTTGGCCAGGAACATCGATATAGGCTTTAAGCTCTAGTAGTTCTGCCTGCAAGAGGATGGACTCGAGAAGATTTTCTATGCCTTGACCAGTTATTGCAGAAACTTCGACGAATTGGACATCGCCACCCCAATCTTCTGGAATCACTTCAAGTGCCGAAAGTTCATTCTTAACTCGATCTGGATCTACCCCTTCCTTGTCCATCTTATTGATAGCAACTACGAGGGGTACTTCAGCTGCTTTGGCATGTTGAACGGCTTCTTCAGTCTGCGGTTTAACTCCATCATCCGCTGCAACTACTAAAACAATAACGTCCGTTGCCTGAGCGCCGCGGGAGCGCATGGCCGTGAATGCCGCGTGGCCCGGTGTGTCGAGAAAGCTGATCATGCCGTGCTCGGTTTCGACATGATAAGCACCGATGTGCTGTGTAATTCCGCCGGCTTCATGAGAAGCAACTGATGCTTTTCTAATATAATCGAGTAAGGAAGTTTTACCGTGATCTACATGGCCCATTACGGTAACAACCGGGGCACGGCTAACTTCTTCCTTACCCTCATTGGTTGCAACTGATTCCGCTAGCTGTTCTTCGATAACATCTTCAGAAACAAATATAGCGGTATGGCCTAACTCTTCAATCAAGAGAGTTGAAGTATCCCGATCTAAGACTTGATTAATGGTTGCCATCACACCCATATTGAAGAGTATCTTGATGATTTCAGCAGACTTAACAGACATCTTATTCGATAAGTCAGAAACTAAATTCGCTTCACCTATAGTAATATCTCGAGTAATAAATTCAGTGGGCTTTTCAAAAGCGTGCTGCTGCGCGCTCAGTTTTGCTTTCGACTTGCGACCGGTACGGCGACCACGTCCTGCCATTTCATCAAACTCATCACCTTCAAGAACAAAGTCGTCATTGACATGAATAGTTTTCGACTGACGTTTTGGAGCCTGCGCTTTTGCCTTGTTACGGAGATGACTCTTTTTCTTCTCTTTTAGATCATCGGCATCATCCCGCGCAGCTGATTTCCTTTTCAGTCCAGCTTTTGTAGGTCGTCCTGCATCTGTTTCTGGCGGAGGTATGTCTTGCGCCGGTGCAGCTTTATCAGCTCCATCTTTCTCTCCTTCAATACCAGCTTCTGCAGCCTTCGTTTCTTCCTCTGCTTTCTCCAGTGCCTCCTGCTCATCCAAAGGCACTTCGATTGCTGGTGCTTCGGCAACTTCTGGAGTAGCTGTTACAACTTCTTCCTGTTCTGCCACTTCTTCTTCTGGCGGGGGGGGTTCTGCCACGCTACGTTTAACATAAGTACGCTTCTTTCGTACTTCAACGTTTACAGTTTTACCGCGTCCATGGGTTGAAGCGGACTTAAGTGTTCCGATAGTTTTTCGCTTTAGAGTAATTTTCTTAGGCGCAGCAACAGTCGCTTCGCGATCACCGTGACTGCGACGCAAAAAGACTAGCAGCGTATTTTTGTCATCATTGGAAATTAGCTCATCTGGCTTCGTATGCGGCAAACCTGCCTCTTTAACTTGAGACAAGAGTTTGTCTACCGATACACCGACGGTACTAGCTAATTCACTGATAGTTACATCTGCCATTCAATTACTCCTGGCCACTCCAATAATGCAATGACTACTCCTCCTCAAACCAGGGTGCACGGGCGGTCATAATTAGCTTGCCGGCCCTTTCTTCATCCATGTCGTCAACTTCCATTAACTCATCAATCGACTGTTCTGCCAGATCCTCCATGCTAAGAATTCCCATCTTCGCTAAAGCCAAGGCCAACCCATCGTCCATACCTTCCAAGTTCAATAGATCCTCGGCAATATTCGCGGAAGACAGGTCTTCCTCCGAAGCAATTGCCTGAGTTAATAGTGCGTCCTTCGCACGATTACGTAATTCGTTTGCAATCTCCTCGTCGAATCCTTCAATAGCGAGAATTTCATCAAGAGGTACGTAGGCGATTTCTTCAAGTGATGTGAATCCTTCCTGTACAAGTACTTCAGACACTTCTTCATCAACGTCGAGCTTTTCCATAAACAGCTCAATAAAATTACTAGATTCTTGTTGCTGTTTAGCTGCGGCTTCTTCCTCGCTCATCACATTGATGGTCCAGCCAGTCAACTGACTTGAAAGTCGAACATTCTGACCGTTACGCCCAATTGCCTGAGCAAGGTTTTCTTCTTCAACCGCTATGTCCATCGTGTGGCTGTCTTCCTCAACTATGATTGAAGCGACTTCGGCCGGCGACATGGAGTTGATTACTAGCTGTGCGGGATTGTCATCCCAAAGAATGATGTCGATGCGTTCGTTGGCCAATTCATTGGAAACTACTTGCACGCGAGAGCCCCGCATTCCAACACATGCTCCAACCGGATCAATGCGACCATCATTTGTGCTTACTACAATCTTTGCTCGCGACCCTGGATCGCGGGCAGCCGCTTTAATATCAATTACTTCTTCGGAAATTTCTGGGACTTCAATCTTAAAAAGTTCAATCAACATTTCTGGAGACGTGCGACTCAGGAACAACTGGGGTCCGCGTTGCTCAGAACGAACTTCTGTTAAAAGCGCTCTTAGTCGATCTCCAATTCGAAAAGTTTCTCTTGGGATCATCTGATCTCGAGGTAGCAATGCTTCGGCGTTGTTGCCAAGATCAACGATGATATTGTCACGGGTTACTTTCTTAACTGTCCCCGCGACGAGTTCGCCAACTCGATCTTCATATCTAGAAATGACTATTTCACGTTCTGCTTCTCTTACTTTTTGAACGATGACTTGTTTCGCAGTTTGGGCAGCAATTCGACCAAATTCAAGATTGTCGATTTTTTCTTCCCAGGTATCCCCGATAGTTAAGGCTTTATCTCTTTCTGCAGCCTGTTCGAGAGTAAACTGAGAACCTTCTTCCAAATACTCTTCTTCTTCAACCACTGTCCAAACACGAAAAGTTTCGTAGTCGCCAGTGTCTCGATCTACGGAAACTCTACAATCGATTTCTTCTCGGTTGTAGAGTTTCTTAGTAGCAGTAGCCAGAGCTGATTCGATTGCTTCGAAAATCACGGCACGAGAAACACCCTTCTCATTCGAGACAGCGTCTGCAACCATCAATATTTCTTTACTCATCATAATCATGTCACCTTACTCAAAACCCATCTGTGGGTTTAACTTCCAGAGCATGGATTGTTCTATTCGAAAACGATATTCGCTTTTTCTACATTTTCAACTTCAAGATCAAAATTTAATCCATCGACATTTAGCGCAACAAAGTTTTCATTAACGCCTGTTATTAATCCTTTAAACTTACGTCTTCCTTGAACAGGGTTGAGCATACGCATATTCACTTCTCTCCCTGTAAATTGTTCAAACTGCTTCGCAGTGAACAATGGCCTTTCTAATCCTGGTGAAGAAACCTCCAAGGTGTATTCACCTGATATAGGATCTTCTACATCCAATATCGCACTTGCTTGCCGACTGACTTTTTCGCAGTCCTCGATCGTGATTCCGGCTTCACGTTCGATATAAATTCTTAGTAACGAGTACTTTCCCTTCTTAATATGTTCGATTCCCCATAACTCCAAGCCAAAGGCCAAAACTGTTGGTTCAATCAATTCTATTACCAGTGCAACACTACTCTTCACATTACTCCAATATTGTTCGTATTCAGCTTTCTTTTTCGAAATCTTGCCGCTACAAACTGCGGATACAAAAAATGGGCCATAGGCCCACTCTAGAATTCTCCACTCTCGAGGCCTTTCAGGGCCCAGTGCGAAGCTATTTTTCCGACTAATTTCCCCTTGGAAATCGGTCATAAAATATTGGTAGCGGGGGCAGGATTTGAACCTACGACCTTCGGGTTATGAGCCCGACGAGCTGCCAGACTGCTCCACCCCGCACCAGAACCACCCTAATCCCTTGTTTTTAAACGAAAAAAATGTGCGCCAATTTCCCGCAGCTACAATTTCACAAGGGCTGCGCATTATAAGGAGGACATGGGCCCAGGGTCAAGAGTTTACGCGGCTTTGCGGCGATTTGAGGGATGTCTCTAAACGAGAGAAATTATCGACATGTTGGGACTAAATTTACCATCTGGCCGACTAACCCAGAATTCTAGCAAATCTTTCTACCAGTCCAACTAGCATAAACCGAATCTAGATTCGCTTTTTGAGAATCAAAAAAACCTGCATACGCTCGCATGATCATTCTTGCTTGATCACCAAATTCTTATAAAAATTCACAATATAATTTTGGACTTTTGACCATGAATTCTTCCCTAAAAAAAGAAATATCTTGGGCAAATTGTTAATGTAAATCTCTTGAAATTTCTATAGTCTTGTAAGCGGTTAATATTGAGTCCTACCCACTCAACATAATAATAAATAAGAGGAGACAAATATGGATTCCGAAAGAATTCTAATGTTGCTTTTAATAATTGTTGCTGTTATTGCAGCGATTGTAGATATACCTTTCACCGGCCTAGCCCTTCTAGTCTTGGGCCTAGTTTCAGGCTTTTTGAATCCGGCAGAAGAAATTATGGAACGCACAGCATATTTGGTAGCTGCTGTCCTAGCTCCAGCCGCAGCAAATAATTTAGATTTAATCCCAGCAGTTGGTAGTTACCTAAATGCAATCATAGATGGTATAGCGATCGGGGCTGCTGGAATGTGGATATCTAGCTTTACCAGAGGGCTTGTCGCACGGGTATCTTCCAGCAGCTAGGTGTAATTGCATAACTTTAAGCTAATGGACTAGCGTGTTCTTAGCGAACTTAGGGTATTCATATCAGTTAGCTGAAAGGCTTATTTGACGACCTTTACCATACAATGGATAAGTTGTGTCACTTTGGATAATGTTTCTGGATAAGATTGGTGCCGAAGGCCAGGCTTGAATGGCCTTCGGAATCGATTACTTGCGATTATTGAGCCAATTTAACTCCCCCGCCACCTAAGAATAGACCCTTCCAGATAAGTTTTGGCTAGCGCTTTAACGTTCTTCACTATTGCCATGCGTCTAAGTAAGTTCTTATCACTTTCTGTTGCAATGAGCCGAAACCAGGCCAAGTTTTTTATTCGGAAAGGGCGTGTCTCAGTTGACGGCGACGTGATCACTGACCCCAATTTTGAGCTCGCTGACACCAGTCACGTGATTTTCGACGGCAAGCCAATCTCGATCGCGGCGCACCATTATGTTCTGCTACATAAGCCTGCATCTTACATATGTAAAACGAAAGACACACAATACGTTTCCGTTTTAGAGCTCGTGAAAAATCGATCTGAAGATCGCTATTATTATTTCGCGAATGTTCTGGGGGCTGAACTAACCGGTTTAGTGCTACTAAGCGATGACGCCCACTGGACAACTAGAATGCAGAGGAAGTTGTCAAAAAAGCCGTGTGTTTATCAAGCCAAATCAAAAAAAATCATTAGCGATGATCAACTTAGGCAAATAAAGGAAGCGTGCCTAGTATTTTCAGAAAATCGGATTGGCCCGATAATTAACATCCAAAAACAGGATGAAAAGATATTATTACTCAGCATGAATCAGACCCACATTTCCGAAATCATGGATATATTTTCTTCGGTGGATCTGGCCATTGAAACACTGCACCTAAAGCAAATTGGCAGATTGAGTCTTGGCGATCTAACAGAAGGTGATTATCTGGAACTCACCGAGGATGAGATCAAGGTTTAAGGCTAAACATCAGAGCAAAAAAACTACTGTTTTTTTGCTCTGATCCCATTTACTAATATCGCATTGTAAATGCCCTCAGTAGCGTGCATGCTGCCACTTGATTCCAGCAGCCGGAGAAAAGTCATGATCAGAACCACTTTATTATGCGTACTCGGGGTGTGCTTCACTCTCGGATTCTCGCGGGCCGATTCCCAGACACCTACTGCCCGGTCGGCAGCCTGGGATCAGAAGGCTGCAGCTACCTACCTCGACGATCGAGCAATCTGGTGGAAAAACTGGTCCGTCTCAGACCGCGACCACGATACCTCCTGCGCTTCCTGTCACACAACGGTGCCATACGCACTGGCTCGCCCCGCGCTGCGCGCTGCTCTCGGGGAGCCTAGCCCTACCTTTCCAGAAACGGAGCTGCAAGATGACGTTTCCACGCGCGTGGCCTTGTGGAATGAGACCAATCCTTACTACCCCGATCAGAGATTCGGTCTTCCCAAGTCGAGTGAGTCGAGAGGCACTGAGTCGATCCTGAACGCGCTGGTCCTCTCCAATCGTGACGCACAGGAAGGGCATCTGAACGCTGAAACAAAAAAGGCGTTCGAGAACCTGTGGAAGCTCCAGTTTACCCGGGGCGACGGAACTGGTGCTTGGGCTTGGTTGTACTTCGACCTCGCCCCCTGGGAATCGGAGGGCGCGGCCTACTTCGGCGCTGCGCTGGCCGCCATTGCCGTCGGCATTGCTCCGGATCAGTACGCAAGTTCCACTGAGATCGAGGGTCAGCTTGCATCGCTCAGGGAGTATTTACTTGAGAATTACGCAGACCGCTCACCCTTCGACCGGGCAATGTTGCTGTGGGCCTCCTCCGAGTTGTCGGGTCTGCTTACGGAAGAACAAAGCCGACTCATCGTCGATGGAATCCTGCACCTGCAGAATAACGATGGCGGCTGGAGTCTCACCTCATTGGGATCGTGGGATCGAGAGGACGGGTACCGCCCTGCTCCCGGAAGCGATGCCTATGCCACCGGATTGATCACGTTCGCCCTCCAAAAATCCGGCGTATCACCCAGCCAAAAGAATCTCGGTAAGGCTCTCGATTGGTTGGTGAAAAACCAGAATCCAACTGAAGGCTACTGGCCTGCCTCGTCACTGAACAAAGAGCATGAGCCAACGTCCGAACGAGGATTCATGTTGACCGACGCCGCCACTGCATTTGC